>JAICSU010000133.1 GCA_025936735.1 Amnibacterium sp. | reverse complement strand
GGCCGTCGTGTCCACGCCTCCGCTTTCCACGCAATCTCTATGTCCACGCCGCCCCCGACGCCGGCCCGCGCGGCCGGGGCGCCCTGGCCCGCGACGGCCGCGTCGGCCTCGGCGTCACCGAGCTGCCGCACCGCCCGGGACACGGCGAACGCCGCGTCCTCGCGGAGCAGCCCCGACTCGTCGAGCGCGACCCCGAATCGGCGCCCGGCCGCGCTGTTCAGCCACACCGCGTGGATGTCGTGGCTCTGCAGCACGACCGGCCGCTCCCCCGCGGCCTCGTCGAGCAGCGCGCGCGTCGGGCGGTCGGCCCACACGCCGTCACGGAAACCGATGCCGACGAGTGGCGCCCCGGACGGCTCCGCGGCCGCGCGCACCAGCTCCGCGGCCTCGGCCGCGGAGGTCGCCGCCCCTAGCTGCAGCCAGCTGCTCGCGAGCGCGGCCTGGGTGACGTGCACGTGCTCGTCCCAGAGGCCGCGGAGCAGCATCCGCCCGTGGGCGTCGAGGATCTCGGCGCCGTCCGCGTCGAGCGAGGGCCGGATCGCCGCGACCCGGCCGCCCGCCAGGCGCACGTCCACGACGGCGCCACCGGTTCGGCAGCGCCGGATGAGCAGGTCAGGCACGCCGCTGCCGCGCCTCGCGCATCAGCGCGGCGAGCGCCGGCTGCGCGTAGGGGCCGTCGCCCTCGAGGTGCTCGATGACCGAGTCGACGATGTGCAGGGGGCGGTTCTGGCTGAGCTTCGCCTTCGCGGTCACGGACGTGGGCGTGAGGCGCATGCCGACCGTGCCCGACTGGATCTTCTCGGCGTACGCGGCGTCGGCGGGAGTGCCGAGCATCCGCCGCGGCTCGGGCACCCGGTCCTCGAAGTGGTCGACGAGCTTCCCGAGCACCGCGAAGTTCTCCTCGGCCGACAGGATCTCGGGCACGCCGCGGAGGTGGGCGGCGACGAAGTTCCAGGTGGGCACGGCGGGGTTCTCGTCGTACCAGGACGGCGAGATGTAGCCGTGCGGGCCCTGGATGATCACGAGCAGCTCGTGCTGCCCGAGCTCGTGCACGAGGTCGTCCGGTCGTCCGAGGTGCGTGACGATGCTGAGCTCCTCGCGGTCCTCGTCGACGAGCACCGGGTAGTGCGAGGCGACGAGCCCCTCCGACGTCGCCGACACGATCGTCGCCCACGGATTGTCCCTGATGAGCTGCTTGATCGCGGCCGGGTCGCTCAGGGAGAAGCTCGGGTTCTGCCGCATGTCAGCCGTCCTGCGGCTTCGGCTTCGGGAGGGTCTGCCAGCCGGGCGCCCAGTAGAGGTTCCGGCCCCCCATCTCCTCCATCACGACCTGGCCCCGCCCGCGCGGGCTCTTCAGGCCGGTGCGCTTGTAGACGTAGTGGCGCTCCTCGCGGCTCGCGAGCGCTCGCTTGTACGCCTCCTCCGTGTCGAGGTCGTCACGCGTCATCATCTGGCCGGTGCGGACGCCGATCTCGAGCAGGTGCGCCCAGTCGCGCCAGAGCTTGCGCAGGGTCGGCACGGGGATGTCCTTGCCGGGGGTGTGCGGATTGAGGCGGGCGCGGAACAGCAGCTCCGCCCGGTAGACGTTGCCGATGCCGGCGACCACGCTCTGGTCCATCAGCTGCAGACCGATCGGCGTCGCCGACCGCCGCACCGCCGCGACGAACCGGTCCTCGGCCGCCTTGCCGGAATCGTGCATGGGATCGGGTCCCAGCTTCGCGACGAGCTGGGCGACCTGCTGCGGGTCGAACACCTCGCACGCGGTGGGGCCGCGCAGGTCCGCCACGGCGCGCTCGGTGAGCAGGCGCACCCGCACCTGCCCGATCGGCTCGGGCGGGAAGTTCTCGAGCTCGACGTCCTCGCCCTTCTCGGACTCGGCCATCCGCAGGCGGGTGCGGCGCGGGGCGCCCATCGAGTTCAGGCTCGACTCGGGCAGCGCGTCGGGGTGGAAGGCCTGATCGCCGGCGACCGCCTCGATGAAGGTGCCGCGCTGGTTCGTCTGCCCCATCCGGCCGTTCGCCGACGCGAGGGTGGCGTCCGCCTCGATCTCGCCCGCGAAATCCCAGGCGCCGTAGAGCCCGAGGTGCACGTGCAGGATCCGGTCCCCCTCGAACTCGACGAGCAGGTGCTTGCCGATCGCGCTCGCGTCGAGCATCACGCGGCCGTCGAGGTCGGCCGCGCCGGCCGCGAACCGGCCCTGCGGGCTGGACGCCGCGACCCGGCTACCGGCGAAGTTGCGCCGGAACTGCATCGCGATGCGGTGGATCGAGTGCCCCTCAGGCACGGGCGTGCCCCACGTCATCGATGGGGTGCCCGGCGATGGTCCCGGTGCGCTCGTACTCGGCGAGCTGCGCGATGCGACGCGCGTGCCGCTCCTCGTCCGAGAACGGCTCCGCGAGGAACAGGTCGATGAGGCGCATCGCCTCCTCGAGCGTGTGCTGGCGGGCCCCGATCGCGCAGACGTTCGCGTCGTTGTGCTGACGGGCGAGCAGGGCCGTCGACTCGTTCCAGATGAGCGCGGCGCGGACGCCCCGCACCTTGTTCGCGGCGATCTGCTCGCCGTTCCCGGATCCGCCGAACACGACGCCCAGGGTCTCGACGCCGTTCGCCTGGTCGTCGACCACCGCGAGGGCCGTGTTGATGCAGAACGAGGGGTAGTCGTCGAGCGGCTCGTACGTGGCGGGGCCGTGGTCGACGACCTCGTGCCCGGCGGCTTCGAGGTGCTCCCGGAGGTGCCGGCTGAAGTCGAGGCCGGCGTGGTCGGTCCCGATGTGGACGCGCATGTCGCGAGTCTAGGACGGCGCGCGGACGCCCTTCGGGGCTCCCGGCGGCGACCCTTGCCCCGTCTCAGTAGGGTGGTCGGCCGTACCGAACAGGTCGACCGAAACCAGGAGCGTCACATGCCCGGAGAGAACCTCACCCGCGTCGAGGCCCAGGAGCGTGCGGGCCTCGTGCAGCCGTCCGCGTACGAGGTCGAGCTCGACCTGACGCGGGGGCCGGAGGTCTTCGGGTCCACCACCACGGTCCGCTTCACGGGCAGGCCCGGCGCCTCCACCTTCATCGACGCGATCACGAAGACGGTGCACTCCGTCACCTTGAACGGCCGGGCGCTGGACCCCGCCGAGGTGAGCGACGGCGTCCGCATCCAGCTGCCGGAGCTCGAGGCCGAGAACGAGCTCACCGTCGTCGCCGACGCGATGTACACGAACACCGGCGAGGGGCTCCACCGCTTCGTCGACCCCGTCGACGACGAGGTCTACCTCTACTCGCAGTTCGAGGTGCCCGACTCCCGGCGGATGTTCGCGGTCTTCGAGCAGCCGGACCTGAAGGCCGCGTTCCGGTTCACCGTGACCGCGCCGGCCCGCTGGCAGGTCGTCTCGAACCAGCCGACGCCCGAGCCGTCCGTCGACGGCGACGTCGCCACCTGGCGCTTCGAGCCGACGCCCCGGATCTCCTCGTACATCACGGCGCTCATCGCCGGTCCGTACCACGTCGTCCGCGACGAGCTGACGAGCTCGGACGGCCGCACCATCCCGCTCGGCGCGTTCGCCCGCGCGTCCCTGTTCCAGCACCTCGACGCCGACTACATCTTCGACATCACGAAGAAGGGCTTCGAGTTCTTCGAGCGGATCTTCGGGGTGCCGTACCCGTTCGAGAAGTACGACCAGCTCTTCGTGCCCGAGTACAACGCCGGGGCGATGGAGAACGCGGGCGCGGTCACCTTCGTCGAGTCCTACGTCTTCCGCTCCAAGGTGTCGGACGCCGTGAAGGAGCGGCGGGTCGTCACGATCCTGCACGAGCTCGCGCACATGTGGTTCGGCGACCTCGTGACCATGAAGTGGTGGAACGACCTCTGGCTGAACGAGTCGTTCGCCGAGTACATCTCCACGCTGGCGACCGCCGACGCCACCGAGTGGACCGAGGCGTGGACGACCTTCAACATCATGGAGAAGAGCTGGGGCTACACGCAGGACCAGCTGCCGTCCACGCATCCGATCGTCGCGGACATCCCCGACCTCCAGGCGGTGCTGGTCAACTTCGACGGCATCACCTACGCCAAGGGCGCGAGCGTGCTGAAGCAGCTCGACGCCTGGGTCGGCCGGGAGGCCTTCCTCGAGGGTGTCGGCAACTACTTCCGGAAGCACGCCTTCGGCAACACCGAGCTGCGCGACCTGCTCGTCGAGCTCGAGGCGACCAGCGGCCGCGACCTCACCGCGTGGAGCGCGTCCTGGCTCGAGACGGCGGGCGTGAACACCCTGGCGCCGGAGATCGACCTTGTCCCCGACGGCTCGGCCGCCACGTCGCTTCGCGACGCGTCGGAACCGGCCGCCGTGGGCCCAGGGAACGGCCTGATCACGGGGTTCGCCGTCCGGCAGACCGCGAGCGAGGCCCAGCCCACCATCCGCCCGCACCGCCTCGCGATCGGGTTCTACGACCTGCACGGCGACACCCTCACCCGCACCGAGCGCTTCGAGCTCGACATCGCCGGCGAGCGCACGGAGGTACCGGAGGCGGTCGGCAAGCGCCGTCCCGCGCTCGTGCTGCTGAACGACGACGACCTCGCCTACGCCAAGATCCGGCTCGACGAGCAGAGCCTCGAGACCGCGATCGCCCACCTCTCGACGATCGAGTCGCCGCTCGCCCGCTCGCTCGTCTGGGGCTCGGTCTGGGACGCGACCCGCGACGCGGAGGCGCGACCGCGGGACTTCGTCCGGCTCGTGCTGAACAACATCGGCAGCGAGACCGAGTCGACGACGCTGCGCACCGTGCTGCAGCAGGCCGCGCTCACCGCCTCCAGCTACGTGGCGCCCGAGATCCGCGAGGAGACCCTCGTCGCGCTCGGCGACGGCCTGCTCGAGCTGCTGCGGAACGCGGAGCCGGGATCGGATGCCCAGTTCCAGTTCGCGAAGAACCTCGCCGCGCTCGCCCGCACCGAGGAGCAGCTCGATGCGGTGCACGGCCTCCTCTCCGGCGCGCAGCCCATCGACGGGCTTCCCGTCGACACGGACCTGCGCTGGGAGCTGCTCATCGCCCTCGTCGCCGGTGGCAAGGCCGGCGAGGCGGAGATCACGGCCACCCTCGCCGCCGACGACACCGCCACCGGCAGGGAGTCCGCCGCGCACGCCCGCGCGGCCATCCCGACCGCGGAGGGCAAGCGGGCGGCCTGGTCGTCGGTGGTCGACTCCGCCGCGCTGCCGAACGCGACCGTGCGCGCGACCTGCCTCGGATTCCGCCGGGCGGCCGACCGCGCCCTGCTCGAGCCCTACGTGGACGAGTACTTCGGCGTGATCGACCGGGTGTGGGACGACCGCAGCTACGCGATCGGGGAAGCCCTCGCCCGCGGCCTCTTCCCTGCTCCGCTCGCCGACCGGAGGCTGGTCTCCGCGTCCCAGCAGTGGCTGGACGCGCATCCGGAACCGACCGCGCTGCGGCGCGTGATCGTGGAGAACGCCGCAGGCGTGCAGCGCGCGCTCGCCGCTCAGGCCCGGGACGCCCGTGACTGACGCGCTGGAGATCCTGCGGTCGGGCGTGACGCAGACGGCGAAGTCCGACTGGACCGCGTTCTGGAAGTCGACCTGGGGCCAGGTGCTCCTGCAGGTCATCGCGGTCGTGCTGATCGTCGTGATCGCCCTGCTCGTGCGGGCGATCCTGCACCGCGTCGTCCGGATGTTCGTGGAGCGCATCGTGTCGGGCGTGAAGCGCCGGCAGCGGGCCGAGAACACCCAGGCGCTGCTCGCCTCCCCGGTCGCCGCGGCGCGCCTCGTCGCCCGCACCCGCACGCTCGGCTCGGTGCTGAACAACCTCGTGTCGGCGACCGTCGCGATCATCGCGATCCTCAGCATCGTCGGCGTCATCAACGCCCAGATCATCGGCGCGTTCTCCTTGATCACCGCGGCGTTGGGCGCAGGCCTCGGGTTCGGTGCGCAGAACATCGTGAAGGACGTGCTCACGGGCCTGTTCATGGTGGCGGACGACCAGCTCGGCGTCGGGGACGTCGTCAACACGGACCTCGCGAGCGGGGTCGTGGAGGCCGTCGGCATCCGCGTCACGCAGATCCGCGACGTGAACGGCGTGCTCTGGTACGTGCGCAACGGCGAGATCACCCGGGTCGGCAACATGTCCCAGGGCTGGTCGAGGGCCATCGTGGACGTCACCGTGCCGAAGGACGTCGACGTCGAAGCCGTGCAGCAGCGGATTCTGCAGACGGCCACCGAGGTGCTGAGCGACCCCCAGTGGGCCCCGTACATCGCGGAGAAGCCCGAGCTGTGGGGGCTCGAATCGGTCACGCCGGACGGCGTCGTGCTGCGACTCGTCGCCCGCACGCGGGTGAACACCCGGGACGACGTCGCCTGGTCCCTCCGGGTGCACCTCCGGGAGGCGCTCGAAGCGGCGGGCGTGCAGCCGTCGTCGATCTCGAGCGCACCGCTCGACCGCTTCGAGCTCGCGGGAGCACTGCGCGGCGTGCGGCCGATGCGCACCGGCCCGATGGCACGCCGGGCGCCGCGCAGCCGTGCGCGCAGCGCCGAGCCGCCGGCTCCCGCGGAGCCGCAGGCCGGCCCGATGCCGACCCTCCGGCCCCGGACGGGCGCCCGCGGCGCCTCCGGGGCGGCCGGCAGGGGCGGCGCGACCGGTCCCGGCGCCCCGACGGAGGGCACCGATGGGCACTGATCCGGCGCCGTCCCCGACCGACGGCTCCTTCTGGGCCGCGGTCGGTGGGCGGCCGACGTTCGAGAAGCTGGTGCGCACCTTCTACGCGGGCGTCGCGACGGATCCCGAGCTGCTCGCGCTCTATCCGGAGCCGGACCTCGAGGGGGCCATCCAGCGGCTCACGGGCTTCCTCGAGCAGTACTGGGGCGGGCCGACGACCTACAGCGAGCAGCGCGGGCACCCGCGGCTGCGGATGCGGCACGCGCCCTTCAAGGTGAACCCGGCGCAACGCGACCGGTGGCTCACCCACATGCGCACCGCGGTGGACGCGATCGACCTGCCGCCCCTGTACGAGGCCGAGCTGTGGGCCTACCTGGAGCGGGCGGCCTTCGCGATGGTGAACACGTTCGAGGACTGACCCTCGTCAGCGGCCGACCATCGCGTGCAGCACGAGGATGCCCCCGGTCAGCGCGCCGACCGTGGCGAGCACCACGCCGAGCAGCACCGCGAGGCCGAGCAGCTTCAGCGCGAAGCGGCCGATGCCGAGGGCGGCGAGGACGAGCACGGCGATCGCGAGCAGGCGGGACCCGGATCCGGGCAGCACGGGCAGCGACGCCGCGGGCGTCGGCACGGTCTGCTGCTCGGCCACGTCCGCAGGCTACGGAGTCGCCGGGCGGGTCCCCAGCCCCAGACCGAGGGGCCGCCCCAGGCAGACCGTTGCCACTTCTTGCGGTCTTGGCGCGCCCAAGACCGCAAGAAGTGGCAACCGTCGGTGGTCAGCCCTTCAGGGACCAGGCCCGGCGCTGGACCAGCACGTGGCCGCGCTCCGTGCTGAGGCGGGTCC
>JAICSU010000294.1 GCA_025936735.1 Amnibacterium sp. | reverse complement strand
GACGCCGGCCACGGCGGTTAGCGTGAGCGGGTGACCGACGAGCTGAGCCGGACCGCCCGCTTCGCGCAGGACCTCATCCGCTTCCCGAGCGTCAACTGGGGCAACGGCCGCAGCGACGGGGAGACCGAGGCGGCGGGCTACGTCGAGGCGGAGCTGCAGCGCCTCGGGCTTCGGACCCGGGCGTTCGAGCCGGAACCCGGCCGCGTCTCCGTCGTCGCCCGCGTCGAGGGGGAGCGGCCGGGACCGGCGCTCGTGGTGCACGGCCACACCGACGTGGTCCCGGCGGACCCGGCGAACTGGTCCGTCGACCCGTTCGCCGGGGAGATCCGCGACGGGATGCTGTGGGGCCGCGGCGCCGTCGACATGAAGGACATGGACGCGATGATCCTCGCGTCCCTCGGCTCGATCCTCGAGTCGGGGCGGCGCCCGGCCCGCGACCTGGTCGTCGCGTTCTTCGCCGACGAGGAGGCGGGCGGCGTGCACGGCGCCCACTGGGTCGTCGACCACCACCCGGAGCTGTTCGAGGGCGCGACGGAGGCGATCAGCGAGGTCGGCGGCTACTCCACCGACCTGCACGGGCGCCGCGCGTACCTGCTGCAGACCGGCGAGAAGGCGCTCCTCTGGATCCGGCTGACGGCGCGGGGACCGGCATCCCACGGCTCCCGCCTGGTCCGCGACAACGCGATCACCCGGCTGGCGGAGGCGGTCGCCGCGATCGGACGCCGGGACTGGCCGATCCGGCTCACCTCGACGACGCAGGCGCTCGTCGACGAGCTCGGCCGCCTGCTCGACCTGGACCCCCACGCCGTCGGCGCGGACGCCGTGGTGCGCGAGGCGGGCGCGGCGTCGAGCTTCATCCTGCCGACGCTTCGCACGACGACGAACCCGACCGTGCTGGAGGCGGGGTACAAGCACAACGTGGTCCCGGACACGGCGAGCGCCCTCGTCGACATCCGCACGCTGCCCGGCGAGGAGCAGGCGGTGCTCGACGAGGTGCGGGAGCTCGTCGGTCCCGACATCGAGATCGAGACGGTGCACACGGACATCGGGCTGGAGAACCCGTTCGAGGGGGCGCTCGTCGAGCGGATCGTCGCGCTCCTCGGCGAGCACGACCCCGGTGCGCCCGTGCTGCCGTACCTGATGTCCGGCGGCACCGACAACAAGTCGCTGGCGCAGCTCGGCATCCGCGGCTACGGCTTCGCGCCGCTGCAGCTGCCGCCGGAGCTCGACTTCCCGGCGATGTTCCACGGCGTCGACGAGCGCGTCCCGCTCGCGGCCCTCGACTTCGGCACCGGCGTGCTCACGGACCTCCTGCTGACGTACTGACCCGCGGCACGATGGTGGCAGGATTCGCGCCATGAGCGTCACCGAGCGGAACCCCGTGCTCGCCGAGGGCGGCCCCGCGGAACCGGACGGGGCGAGCCGCCGCGACGTCCCGGAGGTGCTGCTGCCGCGGGAGGTGCCGCTCGGCGGGCCCCGCGCGATGCCCGTGCAGCGGACGCTCCCGCAGCGACGCCGCTCCTTGATCGGGGCGTGGTGCTTCCTCGACCACTACGGCCCGCACGAGGTGCAGCCCGGATCCGCCGGCATGCGGGTGCCCGGGCATCCGCACATCGGCCTGCAGACCGTCACGTGGCTGTTCGAGGGCGAGGTGGAGCACCGCGACACGGCGGGGACCGTCGCGATCGTGAAGCCCGGCGAGGTGAACCTCATGACGGCCGGCGCCGGAGTCGCGCACTCCGAGTACTCCACGCCCGCCACCAGCCGGGTGCACGGCGCCCAGCTGTGGGTGGCGCTTCCCGACGGACCCCGGACCGGCGAGCGGGCCTTCGAGCACTTCGTGCCGGAGGTGCTGCACGTCGACGGCGCCGAGGTGCGCGTGTTCCTCGGCTCCTGGCTCGGCGCGACCGCGACCCCGCGCACCTTCACGCGGCTGCTCGGCGCGGAGGTGCGCCTGCCCGCCGGCGCGACGTGGCGTGCCCCGCTCGACCCGGCCGACGAGGTCGGCGTGCTCGTCGACCTCGGACCCGTCACGGTCGACGGCGTCCGGGCCGAACGCTCCCAGCTGGTCGCGCTGCCGGACGGCCGCGACGAGCTCGTGCTCGAGGCGCACGACGG
>JAICSU010000179.1 GCA_025936735.1 Amnibacterium sp. | reverse complement strand
GGTCGTGGGGCAGGGGAGGCCGTCGGTGCCGGTGCCGAGCGGCGGCACGGTGAGGCGTCCGGCGCGGATCGCCGAGTTGGCGGCCGTGAAGAAGGCCGGGGCGTTGCAGTAGGCGTACTGGCCGAAGATCGAGCCGGCCGCACCGTTCACGCAGGCGCCGTCGCGCAGGCTGCCGTTCGAGCCGCGCAGCTGGAGGCCGTCGCCGTTGAACCCGAACCAGATGCCGACCACCCTGTGGGCGGGCAGCGCCGGCGGGACCGGCGGGACGGCGGGCCGGGTGCCGCGCGTGATGACGAGCGGCGCGTAGTTGAAGAGCTCGCCCGTCGTCGTGTTGATGATGGTGGCCTGCACGAACGCGGCGTGGGCCTTGTCGGTCTCCGAGCAGCCGGGGCCCGAGAGCTGGTACGGCGTCGCGAGTCCCTTCGCGCTCAGCGGGTTCGCGGGCACGGTGAGCGTGCAGCGCACCGGGTCCTCCGCCGCGCTCGCGCCGACGGGGCGCAAGCCGGCGATCGAGACCGCGACGAACGCGCAGATCACGAGAACGAGCAGCAGGCCTCCGGCGAGAGCGGAGGTGCGGGCGGGGCGGCGGTGCCGGGACACGGGTACTCCTTCATCCTTCGCGACGCGGTGAGGACGCGCCGGTCGTCACCGAACCGATGGGGGCGGTTCGTCGATGACCCGGGAACGGTATGCGGCATTCGCAACGAATCCGTCGCGATTCGTCGGAGTGTCGCCGTGTCGCGAACGCCCGGGCGTGTCGCATGTGCTACGACACGCCGCCAGCCCAAGGCGGCCAGGACTACTCGGCGGAGCGGCGGACGATCTCGTCGGTGAGCGCGGCGCGCACGCGGCGGTAGTGGTCGGGGTCGTCGCTGTACCGGGTCATCGAGAGGGTGCCGTCCGGATCCGCGATCCGCAGCACGGCATCCCTGCCCGCGAGGTCGCGGACCGCCTGCATCGCCCGGTGGTCCGCCATCGCCTCGGCGAACACGCGGAACCGGATCGACTCCCACGGCCGCCCGTCGTCGCCGGGATAGACGACGAACGGATCGCCGGCGAGGAAGGCGCCCCCGGCGGTCGTGTCCTGGAACGGATCGATGGGCCCGATGGAGAGGTGCGCGTTGTAGAAGTTGAAGCCCCAGTGCAGGAAGCCGGCGGCGCCGAAGCGGAACAGCTGGGTGCCGAGCACGCGGTTGCGGGTCGACGGCTGGCCGATGAACCGGTTCGCGACACCGGTGTGCTGGCCGACGCAGTAGTACATCCAGAGGCCGTCGACACCGGCGTCGAGGAACGGGTCCAGGGCGTCCGTCGCGACCACGGGGTGCTCGACGACGCCGGAGGAGTAGAAGGCGTAGTCGCTGAGGGCGTCGACGATCGTGCAGCCCTCGAGCAGGTCGTCCACCACGCTGCGGGCGGCGCGGTAGGAGGCGAGCATGGCCTCGCCGTGGGGCTCGTCCGAGATGTGGAAGATGACGTTCTCGAGGCCCCACCCGGCGTCGAGCTCCCGGCGCAGGGCGGGCAGCAGCGCCTCGAGCAGCCGCCGGTACTCGGGATCCGTCGCGTCGGTCTGCCAGCCGAAGCGCTGCTCCAGGCCGGCGTCCGTCTGCACGTAGACGGCGGGTGCGTGCTCCGCGCCCCACTGGGTGAAGAGGTGCGCGACCTCCAGGTGCCGCACCCCCTGGCGGCGGCAGAGGTCCAGCCAGCGATGCAGGCGGGCGAAGTCGAACGCGTACTCGCCGCCCTCGTCCGCGATGTCGACCAGCTGAACGGGCAGGCGCGCGCCGCCGACGGCGGTGTCGAGCGGCGGGGTCCAGACGGGCGTGAGCACGGAGTTCACTCCCATCGCGACCGCCTTGCCGACGAACTCCTCGAGGATCCGCCAGTACTCCTCGCCGTACACCTCGACGCCGTAGTAGGTGGCCAGGCCGTCGCCGTGCACCCAGTGCGTGTTCACGATGTCGAGTTCCGGGAGGCGCTGCGGATGAACCCGCACCGGCACGGTCGTGGCGAACAGCTCGTGGCCCGTGCGCGCCGAGCGGATCGTCACCTCCACGGGCAGCTCGCCGTCGAGCCCCTCCGGCGCCGTGACCGCGAACCACACGGCCCGCCATCCGCCCAGGATCGGCACGACCCGGCCGTCGGCCGGGAGGGGCCGCAGCAGGTCCGGGTAGAGGCCGGCGGTGTCCCGCAGCCAGCCGGCGTCGTGCGGCTCGAACGCGACCAGCGTGCAGGGCACGAGGTCGACGCTCGAGACCGCGGTGGCGGCGGACGCCGCCTGCCCCACCTCGATCCGCACCGCGCCGACGGCCTCGAACGACTGCGTCGCCGGCGGCAGGAACGCCACCTGGAAGGAGACCGTCTCGCCGGCGAAGGCCGTGATCGGGATGTCGCGGTTCATCGGCCGGGGCCGCTCGTCCGCGAACACCTTCTCGAGCGAGTCGCACACCACGAACGTCCAGTCGTCGCGGGTCCCGGTCATGCGGCCGTCCGTCCCGCCGCCGTCAGCGGCTTGTCGAGCATCCAGAAGCAGCGGCCGAGGCGGGCCCCGGCCGTGCGCGAGTAGAAGGGGATCGCCGTCTCGGCCACCCAGCCGATCTGTGCGACGCGGACGCCGCGGTCGGCCATGTCGGCGAGGCAGAGGTCCGAGAGCACGGCGCCGATCCCGTGGCCCTGCTCCGCGGGATCCGTCGCGATGGGGCCGTACAGCGACGGCCGGTGGATGCCGTGGGCGGCGAACCCGACGACCCGGTCGCCCCGCAGGGCGAGGAAGATCGGCGGCGGCTCGCGGTGCAGGGCGGTGCGGGTCTCGCGGAACCACACGTCGGACGTGTCCGACCAGAGCCGCAGGGTGTGCTCGGCGACGGCGTCCGCATCCGCCGGCCCGCCCCGCCGCACGGTGAGGCCGGCGCGCTCGAGGCGCGCCAGGGCGTCCGGGGTGGGGGCGATCTCGTGGCCGAGGGGGACGTCCATGTTGTAGACGGTCCTGGTGCGGGTGTACCCGGAGCGGAGGAGCATCGCGAGGAACCCGGTGTAGCGGATGTCCACGCCGGGCCACGCGTAGGTGTGCAGGTTCTCGCCGACGCGCGAGCGGATCGCACCCGCGGCGGCCGCCCGCGCCTCCCACGCGGCGAGGAGCGCGCGGGCGACGCCGGCGTTCCGCGCGTCCGGCGCGACGGCCACGAGGTCGAGGAAGGCGTCGTCGCCCTGCAGGCTGCCGAGCAGCACGCCGCGCACCGCGTCCCCCTCCTCGACGACGAGCCGCACCCGCGTGGTGCCGGGATCCTCGGCCCAGAGGAGCCGGGGCAGGTCGTCGGCGTCCTCCGGGTCCAGGTCGAAGCTCAGCGCGGCGATCCCGCTCGCGGCGGGCAGGTCCGCATCCGTCGCGTCCCGGAGGGTCACTTGGTCGCTCCCTTCAGCAGGCCGGACAGCAGGTACTTCTGCAGCAGCACGACGAGCAGCACGGGCGGCAGGACCGCCACCAGGCCGGCGGCGGACTGCAGGCCGTAGTCGCTGCTGAACTTGTTCGCGAACGTGGGGATGAGCACGGTGAGCGGCTCCGTCCCGGACGAGTTCGCGTAGACGAGCGGGATCAGGAAGGCGCCCCAGCTCGCGAGGAAGGTGACCACCGCGGCGGCGACCAGGCCGGGGGCGACGAGGGGCCCGATGATGCTGCCGAGCACCCGGAACGTGCCCGCGCCGTCGAGCCGGGCGGCGGCCTCCAGGTCCTCGGGCAGGGTCACGATGTGGCTGCGCAGGATCCAGATGGCAAGCGGCAGCGCCGCGGACGTGAGCACGAGGATGACGCCCTGCTGGGTGTTGATCTGCCCGGTCGCGGTCGCGAGCTGGAACAGGGGGATCAGCACCAGGTACACCGGCACGGCGAGGGTGACGGTGATCACCGTCAGCAGGATCCGCGAGCCGGCGAACCGGAGTCGCGCGAACGCGTACGCGGCGGGAAGCGCGACGGCGAGCGTGAGCACGGTCGTGCCGAGCGCCTGGATCACCGAGCTGCCGAGGGCAGACAGGAAGGGGCCCTGCGTCGCCGATCCGGGGCCGAGCAGGCGCTGGAAGTTGCCCATCTCGATGCTCAGCGGCAGCAGCGCGACGGGGGAGCGGCGGATGTCGGCGACGCTCGCGAACGCGATGACGGCGCCCCAGTAGATCGGGGCGAGGGACCAGACGACGACGAGGATCCCGACGACGATGCGGACGGGTCCCCAGACGGGACCGAATCCGGTGCGACGACGCCGCATCAGTACTCCTCCTCGCGGTAGACGAGCCGCAGGTAGACGAGGGAGATCGCCGCCGTGATCGCCGTGGCGACGACCGACGCCGCGAAACCGAAGCCGAAGTTGAAGTCCCGGAACGCGTACAGGTACATGGATCCGGCGATCGTGATCTTGTCCGGGTCGAGCCCGACGAGCACGTAGACCTGGTCGAAGAGGCCGATCGAGAGCACCGCGCCGTTCAGCAGCACGATCGCGAGCGCGGGCCGGAGCAGCGGGAGGGTGATCGACCCGAACTGCTTCATCCGCCCCGCCCCGTCGACGAGGCTCTGCTCGTAGATCTCGCGCGGGATGCCCTCGAGGCCGGCGAGCAGCACGACGACCCCCAGCGGCACGGCGCTCCACGCCACCGTCAGGCCGATGACGATGATCCCGGCCACGGGCTTGTTGAGCCACGCCTGGTAGCTGCCGATCAGGCCTAGCGACTTCAGCACGGAGTTCAGCAGCCCGGATCCGGTCGGGTTCAGGATGAACGACCAGAGCACGCCGGCGACGGTCCCGGGGATCGACCACGGCAGCACGATCACCGTGAGGGCGATCGCGCGCCAGACGCCCTTCAGGCTCTGCAGCCAGAGGGCCGTCCCGAGACCCATGAGCAGCACGGCGAGCGTGATGACGACGAAGTAGCCCCCGGTGTTCAGCAGCGACTGCTGGAAGGTCTCGTCGGACAGCACCGCGATGTAGTTGCGCAGCCCGCTGAACCCGCGGTTCGGATCCGTCAGCTCGTACCGCTGGAAGCTGCCGATGACGCTGCTGACGGTCGGGTAGAGCACGAGCACCGCGATCACGGCGAACGCGGGCGCGACGAGGGCGAGGCCCAGGCGGTTGACGCGGCGGCGGCTCGCGGAGCGGGCCGGGTGGGTTCGTCCCCGCCCGGCCGGCCCCGACCCGCGAACCGCCGGCGCCAGGGTGGCGCGGTCGGTCGGCACGCCTACCCCTGAGAGGCGAACTGGTCGGTCTGCTGCTTCAGCTTCGCGATGCCGGCGGCCGCGGTCGTGTGACCGAGCGCGACGGACTGGATCGTGGCGGCGGCCGCCGAGCTGAACTTCGAGTACCAGGTGGGCGTGCCTCCGGGGATCACCGCCTGGATCGTCGGCTCGAGCGTCTGGATCGTCTGCGCGTCGGCGAGCTTTCCGCTGTCGGCCAGCTGCTTCAGCGCCGTGCTGCTCGGCGGCAGCAGCCCCATGTCCGGGTCGTGGTAGGCGGTGATCAGCTGGGCGGGCTGCAGCCACCAGGTGATGAACTCGGCGGCCGCCTCCGGGTGCTTCGACGCC
>JAICSU010000267.1 GCA_025936735.1 Amnibacterium sp. | reverse complement strand
GACAACGTCGCCTCCTCCGCGGTGAGCCGCAAGGTCGGCTACGTGGTCGACGGGGAGTCGGTCGAGGACCGCGAAGGCGTGCCCACCGTGCTGCGGCACTACCGGCTCGACCGGTCCACGTGGGAGGCGCGGCCGCCGGAGCTCCGTCCGCACGTGCTGATGGAGGGCCTAGAGCCCGTCCAGCGCTGGCTCGGCGTGGCCTGAGGCGGCTTCAGGCCCCCGGCGCCACGGGATCCGTGCCCGTCGCCTCGGCGAGGATCCGCGCGACGACCTCGGGCGCGGTGGTGTTCTCGCCCAGCCGGTTCGGCTTGCCGCTGCCGTGGTAGTCGCTCGACCCGGTGACGGCGAGGCCGAACCGGGCGGCGAGCTCCGCGACCCGCTCCCGGCCGTCCGGCGTGTTCTCGCGGTGGTACACCTCGAGCCCGAAGAGGCCCTCGTCGACCAGCTCGGCGACGACGTCCTCCCCGAGCACGCGGTCCCGCCCTGCGGCGCCGGGATGCGCGAGCACCGGCACGCCGCCCGCGGCGCGGATCAGGCGCACACCGGCCTGGGGCGTCGGGGCGTAGTGCGGCTCGATGTAGCCGCGGCGCGGATGCAGGATGCCGGCGAAGGCGGCGCTGCGGTCCGACTCGATGCCGAGCGCGACGAGGGCGTCCGCGATGTGCGGCCGCCCGACGGTGGACCCGGGCGTCGTCTGGGCGAGGACGTCCGACCAGGCGAGCGGGTAGTCGACGCCGATCCGGTCGACGATGCGGCGGGCGCGGCTGCGGCGGGCCTCCCGGATGCGGGCGGTCTCCGCGACCAGGCCGGGATGCTCGGGGTCGACGAGGTAGCCGAGCACGTGGACGCTGCGCCACCCGAGGCGGGTGGACAGCTCGACGCCGGGCAGCAGCCCGAGCCCGGTGCGCACCGCGGCCTCCCGGGCCTCCGCCCATCCGGCGGTGGTGTCGTGGTCGGTCAGCGCGATGGCGGGAAGGCCTGCCTTGACGGCCTGCTCGACGACCTCCGCCGGCGATTCGGTGCCGTCCGAGACGCGGGAGTGGGTGTGCAGATCGACGCCCCGTCCCGCCGCCCGCACCCTGCCGAGCCTAGCCGCGCGCCGGCGGTGGGATGATCGGAGCATGTCGACCGATCAGCAGCTGCACACCGCCGAGAACCGCGACGTCGAGCAGCCGGTCGAGCGCACCGCGATCCCCAAGACGCGCGCGTTCACCGACTACATCGGGAGCGGATGGGCGGACCGCCCGCGCACCCTCCCGCCGCTGCGCCCGCTCGCCGCGGCGGCCGCCGACCGCCGGGCCGCGCTCTCGTCGCGGTTCGCGGGGAAGCGGCTCGTCATCGCCGCCGGGGAGCCGAAGGTCCGCTCCAACGACACGGACTACCCCTTCCGGGCGCACTCGGCCTTCTCCTGGCTCACCGCCTGGGGCGCCGACACGGTGCCGGGCTCGGTGCTCGTGTTCGAGCCGACCGACGACGGCCACGACGTGACCCTGTACTTCCCGCCGGCCGCGGGCCGGGACACCGACGAGTTCTACGCCAACGCCGCCATCGGCGAGTTCTGGGTGGGGCCGCGCCCGAGCATCGAGGAGGTCGGCGCGGACCTCGGGCTCGCGACGAGGCCGCTCGCCGAGTTCGAGGCGGGCGACGCGGACCTCACGCTCGAGGACGCCGGTCTCGAGCGCGACCTGTCCGAGGCGCGGCTCGTGAAGGACGACGGCGAGGTCGCCGAGCTGCGCGCCGCGGTCGCCGCGACGAAGCAGGGCTTCGACGACGTGCTCAGCTCGCTCCCCCGCATCGTGGAGCACGAGCGCGGTGAGCGGGTTCTCGAGGGCGTGTTCTTCACGCGGGCCCGCTCCGAGGGCAACGAGCTGGGGTACGACACCATCGCGGCCGCCGGCCCGCACGCGTGCATCCTGCACTGGACGCGCAACGACGGCCCCGTCGTGCCCGGCGACCTCGTGCTGATGGACGCGGGCGTGGAGATGCCGAGCCTCTACACGGCCGACATCACCCGGACCTTCCCGGTGAACGGGCGCTTCTCCCCCGTTCAGCGCGAGATCTACGAGGCGGTGCGCGAGGCCGCCGACGCCGCGTTCGCGGTCGTGAAGCCCGGCATCGTGTTCCGGGAGGTGCACGAGGCCGCGATGGCGGTCATCGCCGAGAAGGTGCGCGGCTGGGGCCTGCCGAAGATCGATCCGTCCGTCGTCCAGGGCCTCGAGGGGCAGGCGCACCGCCGGTACATGGTGCACGGGACGAGCCACCACCTGGGCCTCGACGTGCACGACTGCGCCCAGGCGCGCAAGGAGTTCTACATCGACGGCACGGTCGCGGCGGGCATGGTCTTCACGATCGAGCCGGGACTGTACTTCCAGCCCGACGACCTGACGGTGCCCGAGGAGTTCCGCGGGATCGGCGTGCGGATCGAGGACGACGTCCTCGTCACCGCGGACGGCTGCGAGAACCTCTCGGCGGCCATCCCCCGCACGGCCGACGAGGTCGAGGCCTGGCTGGCCGAGCGCGCGAAGGCCTGACCGTCCCACCGACTGTTGCCACTTTTCGCGGTCTTGAGCGCCTCACGACCGCAAAGAGTGGCAACAGTCAGGCCAGCGGGCCCAGGGGCGGGTCGTCGACGTCGCGGTCACGGTCGCGATCGGCGACCGTCG
>JAICSU010000185.1 GCA_025936735.1 Amnibacterium sp. | reverse complement strand
TCGAACTTCGACTTCGTCACCGAATCGTTCCCGTTGAAGGCTGGGACGAGCAGCCTGCCGAGTTCCTGCAGCTTGGAGAGGCGATGCACGCCCGTGGTCGTCTCCTCGGAGACGCCGATGATGCCGCGCGCGGCGCGTGTCCAGCGCTGCGGGTCAGACTTGAGCGACTTCTGGAGGAGGCTGAGGAAGACGGTGAACTCCTCGGACTCGGCGGTGGCCGGGTCGGGCACGGAGCCGGCGGCTTCGTACTCGGCGCCGCGGAGGACGAGCATGGTGGCGTCGCCGCCGTCGTCGAGGATCATCGTCGGGCCGGTGAAGTCCCCGCCCGCCGCGCGGGCCTCGGCGGTCCAGTCGAAGATGCGCTCGGCGCAGTCCCAGTACTCCTCGACCGACTCGCCCTTCCAGGCGAACACGGGGACGCCGGCGGGACGCGCCGGGGTGCCGTCCGGGCCGACGACGACCGCGGCGGCGGCCTCGTCCTGCGTGGAGAAGATGTTGCAGCTCGCCCAGCGCACCTGCGCTCCGAGCGCCGTCAGCGTCTCGATCAGCACGGCGGTCTGGACCGTCATGTGCAGGGAGCCGGCGATCCGGGCCCCGGCGAGGGGCCGGGTCTCGCCGTAGCGCTCCCTGAGGGCCATCAGGCCGGGCATCTCCTGCTCGGCGAGGCGGATCTGGTGCCGGCCCGACTCCGCGAGGTCGAGGTCCGCGACCCGGAACTCGAGGGTCGGACTGTCGGGCTCCGTATCGAGGGACGTCTCGAGAAGGCTCATGCGCCCGATTCTTCCATCCGCCGCCGACGCGGGGGCCGATCGACGGAGATCCGCGCGGCTGGGGACGTGCCCATGCGGATCCGGGGCGTTTCGGGGCGGAAAGTCCGTCGTTGGTGCACGGGCTCGAACGGAGAGGTCAGAGACCGAAGAGGGTGCCCTTGCTGCGCTCGGGCACGGGCGCCTCGTCCTCGTGGTCGTCGCCGTCGGGACCCGAGATCCGCAGGACCGACCAGCCGTTCGGCGCCGAGAGCCGGTCCGCGTGGTCCGTGCAGAGGTCGTAGCTGTGCGGCTCCGCCTTCAGGCTGAGCGGCCCGAGCACGGCCATCGAGTCGGCGTAGACGTACGTGAGGGTCGCGACGGCCGGCTTCTGGCAGGTCACCCGCGTGCAGAGCCGTTTGATCGTCATGGCGCGGTCATGGTATGCACGCCCACCACCGCGCGGCGGCTCGCCAGCCCGGCGCGTCCCGCATCCGCCCCCGTTCGTGTCGCGATTCGTGCCGCTTCGGCGCAGCGGATGCGGCAGGAATCGCGACGCGAACGGGGCGCGGTCGGGAACCAGCCCGCGGGTACCATGCCGGAATGGCTCGCTCGCGTCGCGTGTCCCACGCGCCGTCCGCCCGGGGCGGCTTCCGCAACCGGCACGGCCGCGGGCTCCGCTCGTCGGTGACCGGGCCGCACCTGCCGGTGCTCCGCACCCGGGCGGAGGCGTTCGAGTCGGTCGTCGCGGAGACCGCCGACTATCTGCGCGGGCTCTGGCCCGACGACCTGGGCGACGTCTCCTTCGAGATCGCGGGCATCCCCCGATCGGTCACCCCGAGCGGCCTCGACCGCTGGTGGGTCGACAGCGCCGCCCGCCGGGTGGTGCTCTACCGCCTGCCGATCGAGCGGCTCTCGCACCTGCACGTCGACGACGAGGCGCACCAGCGGATGTACGTGGAGAGCTGCGTCTTCAAGGCCGTCGCCGAGCTGCTCGGCAAGGACCCGTGGGACCTCGCACCGGACCGGTTCCACCACTTCTGACCGCCGGCCCTCGATGAACGGCGGTTTCAGTCGCGGGCGCGGGTGAACTCCGCGACGAGCGCGACCGCGCTCCGGTTGGTGCTGCGGGCGAGCCGGTGCAGGGGCTTCTCGATGAAGCGGAAGAACAGCCATCCGCCGATCAGGGCGGCGGTGACGCCGATCGGGAAGAGCACCGGCCAGTTCCAGTCACCGAGCAGCCACGCGAGCGTCGTGATGATCGGGATGTGGATGAGGTAGAGGCTGAACGAGGTGCGGCCGAGGAACTGCGGCACCCGCCGGCGCAGCAGCCGCCGGAACCACCCCTCGACCACGGTGACGACCACGATGCCGAGCGCGCCCGCGATCTCCAGCCCGAGCAGCGCGTGGTTCTGCTTGGTGCCCTGCGGCACCACCGGCGCGAGCAGCCAGGAGCACACGAGCACCAGCGACGACACGACGAGGATCGAGGTGATCACCGGACCGGTGTGCGGCCGCTTGCCCCATGCCCGCAGCTGCGGCAACCGTGCGGCGACGAGGGTGCCGAGGAAGAACACGGGCAGGTAGGACATCGCCTGGTTCCCGATGTAGCTGCCGAGCACCGAGATCCCGAGGGTGAGCGCGCCGACGGGCAGCCACCAGCGGTGCAGCGCCATCGCCAGCACGAGGAACGCGGGCAGCACGAGCGAGAAGGCGAACTCCCAGCGCAGGGTCCAGAGGGCGTTGTCGTACTGGACGCTGCCCATCATCACCGAGTACTCGGGGATGAGGTGCTGCCAGCTCCAGTCCGTCTGCGCCGACCTCGCGAGCCAGCTGCCGGGCGTCACCTGCCCGGGCACGCGCGGCACGGCGAACAGCAGCGCCGTCGCGATCACGATCGCCGCCCAGGCCGGCAGGAACAGGCGGATGAAGCGGCCCGCGAGGAAGCCCGACCACGAGAAGTTCGCCTTCCGCAGCGCCGGCAGCGCCACGACCAGCCCGGACAGCACGAAGAACACCATGACGGCCTCCCGGCCGGCGGTGAGCAGCTTCAGCGGCGTGCGTTCCAGCAGCCACCACACGCCCCACGGGGCCGTGCCGAGGCTCGCCGCGAGGTGCGGCAGCGCGATGAGGAGCAGGTGGTGGAGGACCACCACCACCGCCGCGACGCCGCGCAGCCCGTCGAGCGCGGCGAGCCGTCCCGGGCCGCGCCGCTTGGGCCGCGGGGCGGCGACGTCGGCCCCCGCCGCCGCGGCCTCCGCTGGTCGGACGGCCGTCGCGGTCATCGCGCGGGGCGACCGGCGGGCGCACGGGACATGCGGCGACGGTAGCGAGCGCGCTTGCGACTCTGCTCGGAACCTGAACAGCGCCGGTCCCGAGGGTCACCGTCCTCGCGCGGATCCGGCGAACCCGCTCTGCGGGCGGTCCCGGGGCCGCGTCAGTGGGTGACGCGGACCGGGTGCGCCGCCTGGTCGGCCGGTGCCACCGCGTAGGCGGCGACGGCGTCGGCCCCGGCGTAGCTGACGGCCGCGCGGAGGCCCGCTCCGCCCGACAGCGTGCCGACGCCGCTGTGCACGGTCGTGACGGCCGTCCCGCCTGCGGGGACCTTCACCGTGGCGCCGCCGACCCCCGCGACCTTCACCGAGACGGCGTGACCGGTCGGGTTGGCGAAGGACAGGGTCGCGCCCGGCCCGTCCGCGACGGCGACCGTGGCGTGCGAGCCGAGCGGGTCGGCGGCCGAGATCCAGGCGAGGTCGATGCCCCTGGCCGTCGCCGTCGTGGCCGTCCCGTTCATGCCGCTTCCGGCATCCATCGGTCCGGTGCCGCCGACGAGGCCCGCATCCGTGCCCGTGGAGGTGCCACCGGCGACGGTGCCGTCGGTGCCCGCGGTGTCCATGGTGGTGCCGTCGGTCGTCATCCCCGTGTCGGTGGTGGAGGCGCCCTCGTCGGTCACCGTCGCGACCCGCGCGCCCGTGACGACGGGTTGGGTGCTCTGCACGTCCAGCGAGTAGACGCCGTCGGTGAGCCCCGGCAACGTGAGGTCGGCGACCTTGCCCGCGTCGATGTGCCGGGAAAGCACCTTGTGCCCGGATCCGGACGAGCCGGTGATCGTCACCCGCACGTCCGCGGCCTTGGCGCCGGGCGCGAGCAGGCGCAGCACCGGGAGCAGGTCGCCGTAGCCGGTGGTCGCCGACGCGGCCGCGACGGCCGAGGCGTTCGCGATGCGGACCCCCGTGATCACCTGGCGGGTGGACGGGGCGGACGTCGGGCCCGTGAGGTCGAGGCCGCCCGACTCGAGCCCGCGCACCACGCGCTGCTCGAGGGCGACGCCGAGCTGGCCGCCGGTGCTCGTCACCTCGACGACGGTGCCCGCGGCGCTCGGCGCGACGCTCGCGAGCGACACGGCGAGGCGGCTGTGGGGCCCGACGAGCACCTGGCTGCCCCCCGCGGTCTCGACCCGACCGTTCTCCGTCCAGACGGCGAGGGAGACCTGCGCAGGCACGCTCGAGGCATTCGCGAGGGTGAGCACCGTGGTGCGCCCCGTGGTCGTCGAGCCGGCGGCGACCCAGGCGGTGTTCACCGGCACGGAGCAGGCGGATGCGGCGAGCCCCGACGCGTCGCCGGTGGTCACCACCTGGGACTGCGCGCCCGCGATCGCGCCGTGCTTCGCGTCCGCCGCAGGCGCGGTGAACAGCCGCGGCCGCGTCCCGCTGCCGCCCTGCACGGCTCCGCCGCCGAGCTTCGTGGCCTTCACGGTGCCGGATCCGGCGACGTCGACGTGCATGGTCGGGGATCCGTCGGCCGAGAGCACGGTGGCCTTCTGGCCCGCCGCGCCGACGGCGACCGGCGAGCCGGGGCAGACGAGGCGCTGCACGGGCGACGACGGCGTCGCGACGATCGCGTGGTCCACGGCGCCGACCGCGGGGATCTGGCCGAGCAGCGCGGCGGCCACGACGCCGACGATCACGACGCCGGAGGCGCCGAGCAAGCGGGAGGTCACCGCCATGCGGGCACCTCCTCCCGGCCCTGCGGCCGTTCGATCGCGGATGCCGGAACGGCTCCCGTCCGGACGAGCTCGCGGGCCATGACCTGCTCGGGGGCGAGCGGCCTCCCGTTCGGGCCGCCCTGCCGCTGCCGGGTCGTGCTCACGACGTCCGCACGAGGTGCCCGGGTCAGCGGCTCGGGGCGCAGCCGGACCGCGAGCCGCCGCGTCGGCAGCGCGAGCAGCCCGAACGCGGCCAGCACGATCCCCTGCATCAGCAGCACGGCGACGCCGATCGGCCTGGCCGTGTTCGACGGCCCGACGAAGTCCGGGGTGCGCCCGGCGGACGCGGGCAGGTGGACGTAGCGGAAGAGCGTGCCGGCGCTCGAGCGGGACACGGTCGAGAACAGCGGGCTGCCGCCGAGCGCGGCGCGGGCGTCCGCGGCGGCGGAGGTCGACACGGCGTCGTTCGCGCCGGGGGCGAGCAGCACGTAGCCGATCGCGAG
>JAICSU010000240.1 GCA_025936735.1 Amnibacterium sp. | reverse complement strand
TCGACCTCCTCGTGCCGCGGGAACAGCGGCGGATCGCCGAGCAGGACGTCGAGGATGAGCCGCTCGTACGCCTCGGGGCTCGCCTCGGTGAAGGCGTGGCCGTAGCCGAAGTCCATGGTGACGTCGCGGACCTGCATCCCGGCCCCCGGCACCTTGGATCCGAACCGGATCGTGACGCCCTCGTCGGGCTGCACGCGGATGACGAGGGCGTTCTGCCCGAGCAGCGACGTCTGGCTCTCGGCGAACAGCTGGTGCGGCGCCCGCTTGAACATCACGGCGATCTCGGTGACCCGGCGGCCGAGCCGCTTGCCGGCCCGCAGGTAGAACGGCGCACCGGCCCAGCGGCGCGTGCCGATCTCGAGCTTGACGGCGGCGTACGTCTCGGTGGTGGAGTCCGGTGCCATGCCGTCCTCCTCCAGGAAGCCGAGCACGTGCTCGCCGCCCTGCCACCCCGACGTGTACTGCCCGCGGGCGGTCGCTGCGGCGAGGTCCCGCGGCAGCCGGACCGCCGACAGCACCTTCTCCTTCTCCGCCCTGAGGTGCACGGCGTCGAACGACACCGGTTCCTCCATGGCCGTGAGCGCGAGCAGCTGCAGGAGGTGGTTCTGGATGACGTCGCGGGCGGCACCGATGCCGTCGTAGTACCCGGCGCGCCCCCCGACCCCGATGTCCTCCGCCATCGTGATCTGCACGTGATCCACGAAGTTCGCGTTCCAGATCGGCTCGAACAGCATGTTCGCGAAGCGGAGCGCGAGGATGTTCTGGACCGTCTCCTTGCCGAGGTAGTGGTCGATCCGGAAGACGCTGTCGGCGGGGAAGACGCTCTCCACGACGTCGTTCAGCTCGCGCGCGGTCGCGAGGTCGGATCCGAACGGCTTCTCGATCACGACGCGGCGCCACTGACCCGGGCGTGGATCGGCGAGCCCGGAGCGCTTCAGCTGCTCCGTCACCTGGGGGAACGCCTTCGGGGGGATGGACAGGTAGAACGCGTGGTTGCCCATGGTCCCGCGCTCGGTGTCGAGCGCCTCCACGGTCTCGCGGAGGCGGGTGAACGCCGCCGCGTCGTCGAAGGTGCCCTGCACGAAGCGGACGCCCTGCGCGAGCTGCCGCCACACGTCCTCGTGGAAGGGCGTGCGGGAGTACTCCTTCACCGCGTCGTGCACGACCTGGGCGAAATCCTCGTCCGCCCAGTCGCGCCGGGCGAACCCCACGAGCGCGAAGCCGGGCGGCAGCAGTCCGCGGTTCGCCAGGTCGTAGACCGCCGGCATCAGCTTCTTGCGTGCGAGGTCCCCGGTGACGCCGAAGATCACGAGGCTGGACGGCCCGGCGATCCGGTTCAGCCGGCGGTCGCCGGGCAGCCGGAGCGGGTTGATCCCGGGCGCGACGGGAGCGGGTCCTTCGGTCATGCACGAGCCTTCCGGGCGGTCGTAGCCGTGAGCACGGCCTCTGCCGCCTCGGGGGTGGTGAGACGCAGGGCCAGCACCCGGGCGCCGCGCGCGGCGTACGCTGCGACGGCGGCGGCCGCTTCCAGCCGCGTCAGCCCACCATAGGTCTCGGGCGTGCCGGGGACGGCGAGGTCGTCCGACGGCTCGGTCGTGAGCTGCAGGACCGCGACGGGTGCTCCGCTCACGGTCACGGGTCCCGTCGTGAGCGGCACCGGGCGCCCTGTGCGCTCCGCCAGCGCGGTGCGGATCTCCCGCAGCAGGGGGAGTCCCTCGGGGTCGCCGCTCACGTGGACGACGACGTGGCCCTTCTGCGCGTGCGCGAGCAGGTCGTCGACGGCGCTTCGGAGGTCCGCGGCGGACGAGTCGGCGGGGAGGCTCGCCTCGACCCCGTCCTCGACGAAGGAGGGAGCCGGGAGCACGGGGGGAGCGGCCGGGACGGATTCGTCGAACGGGTCGGCGCCGAGCAGCCGTGCGGTCACGGCCGCCGCGTACTGGATGACGAGCAGCAGCTCGCCGAGGGAGCCGCTGAGGAGGATCTCGTTCGCGGCGACGCGAGGACGGCCGTTGGCGTCGGCCACGAGGCGCAGCACCTGGAGGTCCCCGGCTGCTCCGCGGAGCTCGGGCGCGCCCGGCTGGAGCACGACCGGCAGGAGTCCGGAGCCCGCGAGCACGTGCTCGGTCCAGGCGTCGAACCCGGCGAGGTGGCTGCCGTCCGCGACGATCCCGAGCAGGTCGCGGCGTGCCCCGCCGAGCGCCGCGCCGAGCCGCAGCCCGTTGTTCGAGCGGTCGTCGATAGCGAGGTTCAGCTCCTCGGACTCGGCCTCGTCGAGCACCTCCGCGATGTCGGCGCCGGCGAGGCCGGCGGGGACGAGCACGGCGGCGGAGAGGGCGGAGAACCGGTCGCCGACGGCCGGATCCGCGTCGATCGTGCGGAGCCCGGCCTGCCGGGCGGCCGACGCGAGGCCGGAGCCGGCCTCGGCGACGACCACGATGCGGCCGGACGGATCGATGCCGAGATCGGCGTACGCCCGCTCGGCGGTCCGCCGATGGGCGTCCAGGTCGTACGCCGCGCCGGGCGGTTGCGCGAGCACGACCGCGGCGTCCGCGAGATCGCCGAGCGCGGCGCGCACCCGGGCCGGATCGGTGGTCGCCACGACCGTGAGGTCGGCGCCCTGGCTCTGCGCGATGCAGGACGCGGCCCGGGCCGCTCCGCCGCCGCTGCAGAGCACCACGCGGCGGGCGCCGGCGCGGCGCAGCTCGTCGCGGAGCGCGGCGACCTCCGCCACCCGCGGGCGGTCGGTGGCGACGGCCTCGGTCCAGCCGAGCCGTCGCCCCGCGTCCGTCTCCGCGGCCGCGCCCCAGAGCGTCGGGTCCTGCGCCGTGATCCCCGACGCGACCTTCTCGTCGACGAGCCGGGGCAGCACCCGGCCGACGGCCTCCTCCGCGGCACCGCCCAGGGCGATGCGGACGCTCACCGCTTGGCGGCGTCGAGGGCGGCCGAGACCGTGTCCGTCAGCTCGTGCCAGGACGCGATGAACTTCTCCACGCCCTCGCGCTCCAGCAGCGCCGTGACGTCGTCGATGTCGACGCCGACGGCCGCGAGCCGATCCATCACCTGCTGGGCGTCGTCGTAGTTGCCGACGACGGTGTCGCCCTCGATGTCGCCGTGGTCGGCGACGGCCTCGAGGGTCTTCTCCGGCATCGTGTTGACGACCCCGTGCGTGACGAGCTCGGTGACGTAGAGCGTGTCGGGGAGGCTCGGGTCCTTGACGCCGGTCGACGCCCACAGCGGGCGCTGGCGGTTCGCGCCCTGCTCCTGGAGCGCGATGGCCCGCTCGGTCGCGAAGCGCTCGACGAAGAGCTTGTACGCGAGACGCGCGTTGGCGATCGCGGCCTTGCTCTTCAGCGCCGTCGCGTCGTCCGAGCCGATCGCGGTCAGGCGCTTGTCGACCTCGGTGTCCACGCGCGAGACGAAGAAGCTCGCGACGGAGTGCACGTCGAGCGACTTGCCCTCGGCGTGGCGGCGCTCGAGCCCCTTGATGAACG
>JAICSU010000015.1 GCA_025936735.1 Amnibacterium sp. | reverse complement strand
GGCCGGGTCCACCCTCCGCGAGATCCTCGCGGAGCGCGCCCGGGCGGACGGCCTCGCCGTGATCGGCACGCCGACCGAGATCGCCGACCATCTCACGGGCCTCGCCGAGGCGAGCGACGCCCTCGGCATCCTCTTCACCGGGCAGGTGCACCCGGCGCACGTGCACCGCACCCTCGACCCGCTCGTGCCCGCCCTCCGCGACGCGGGGCTGCTGCGCAGTGAGCTCGGCGACGGCGGCCTCCGCGCCAACCTCGCGGACTTCTGACATGACGGTCGTGCTCCGGGCCGATCCGATCACCGCCGACGAGCTGCTCGCCATCGCCGACGGGGAACGGGTGGCGCTCTCCCCCGCGGCGCGGACGCGGATGGCGGTCGCCCGCAGCGTGCTCGAGCAGGCGCTCGAGCAGGGCGACGCCGTCTACGGGCTCACGCGCCGCCTCGGCGCCGGACACGGCGAGGAGGTCGTCGACCAGGCCGCCTTCCAGCGCCAGGTGCTGCGCAACCACCGCGCGGACACGGGCGACCCGGTGCAGCCGACCGTGGTCCGGGCGGCGATGGGGGCCCGGCTCGCGCACCTCGTCGCGGGCGGATCGGGTGCGCGACCCGCCGTCGCCGAGGCCCTCGTCGAGCTGCTGAACCGCGGGATCGTGCCGCTCGTGCGCGACCGCGGCTCGGTCGGGGCGGCGGACCTCGTGCAGAACGCCGCGGTCGCCGCGGTGCTCGTCGGCGAGGGGGCCGTGCTGCGCGAGGACGGCTCCGTGGTGCCCGCGGCGGAGGCGCTCGCGGCGGCCGGGCTCGCCCCGCTCGAACCCGCCGCGCACGAGGCGCTCGCCCTGATCAACACGAACGCGTTCGGCATCGCCTCGGCGGCGGTGCTCGCGAGCCGCCTGGAGACGCTCGCGGAGGCCGCCGATCTCGCCGCCGCCTGCTCCCTCGAGGCCGCGGCCGCCCATCGCGCGTCGGGCGGGCTCGGCCCGTACTCGGCGGTCGTGCACGAGGACGCCGGCGAGGAGGGCCGGGCCCTGTCCGCCGCGCGGATCCGGGAGGCGCTCGCCGGCTCCTTCCTCACCGAGCCCGACCGCGAGCGCGCCGTGCAGGACGAGCTGAGCTTCCGGTGCGCGCCGCAGGTGCACGGCGCGATCGGGGACACCGCCGCGGACCTCCTCGACGCCGTCGACGCGGAGCTCGCGGTCCGGCCCGAGAACCCCCTCGTCGACCCCGCGACCGGCACGATCACCGCCAACGGCAACTTCGCTCCCGTCGGCCTCGCCCTCGACCTCGAGCGCGCACGGATCGCCCTCGCCCACCTCGGAGCGGTCGCCGAGCGGCGGATCGCCGTGCTGTCCGGCCTCGCGGCACCGCTGCGCGCGGCGGGCACGGCCGGCATCCCCGGCCTGCTCGCCTACACCGCGGCGGCGTCCCTCGCGCAGCTCCGCGCGCTCGCGGCCCCGGTGACGCTCGGCGCCGCTCCGCTCTCGGGCGTGGAGGACTACGCCACCTTCGCCTGGACCGCCGCCGAGGCCGGTCAGCGCAGCGCCGACCTCGTGCTCGAGATCCTCGCGATCGAGGCGCTGCACGCCGCGTCCCTGCTGCGCGGCACCTCGGTCCGGCTCGGCGCGGGGACGGGGCCGGTCCTGGCACGGCTCTGCGCCCTGATCGACGCCGCACCGCCCGCCGAGGACCTGGTGCTCAGCGCCGCGGCGGCGCTGGCTTCGTGAACCGGAGGAAGGACACCGCCTCCCAGTCCGCGTCGAGGTCGAAGTCCGGCACCCAGCCGTGCCGCAGGTAGAGCGCGACGGCCTCGGGCTGCCGGGCGCCGGTCGTGAGCTCCAGCCCCGTGTAGCCGAGATCCGCGGCGCGCTGCTCGAGCTCCGCGAGGACCCGGCTCGCGAGGCCCCGGCGCCGCTGGCCGGGCGCGGTCCACATCCGCTTGAGCTCGCCGAGCGGGCGCCCGTCGGAGCCGGGGCGTCCCCGCTTCAGCGCCCCGCCGGCGAGCAGGGTGTGCCCGCCGTCAGGGGCGTCCTCGACGAGCGCGACGAACGCGCCGCCCTGCTCGGGCGTGAACGCGGCCGCCGGGTAGCGGGTCAGCTCGGCGCTCGATGGCACGCCGTTCGTCGGCTCGTAGCGGTCGTCGTAGTCGCGGGCCAGGTCCTCGACCAGCGGGGCCAGCAGCGGATCGTCGGCGGCGACCCAGCGCACCTCGATCCCGGCCATCGCGCTCACACGAGCACCCGGAGAGCGGCAGGCACGATCTCCAGCGTGACGGGGAGGCCGCCCATCCGCTCGCCGTCGGCGTAGACGACCGGAACGGGCGCGCGGCGGTCGGCGACGTCGATGGTGACGACCCGGCCGCGCTCGATGGAGACGTGCTCGTCGTGGACGTGCTCGCCGGTGAACACCTTCGGCAGCAGGCGGATCAGCTGCCGGCGGGGCAGCGGCGTCGCGACGAGCACGTCGAGCAGCCCGTCGTCCACCGCCGCGTCCGGCGTGAGGCGCATCCCCCCGCCGATGCTCGTCGTGTTGCCGACGGTGACGAGCACCGCGTCGACCTGGCGGGCGTCGCGGTCGATCGTGATGCGGTAGCGGTGCGGGGTGAGGCGGGCGACCTCGAGCAGCACGGCGAGCACGTAGCGGGACCGGCCGCGAGGCCACCGCATGCGGTTCGCCCGCTCGTTCACCGCCGCGTCGAAGCCGGCGGAGAGCATGCCGGCGAACCACCGGCCGGTGCTCGTGCGTACGGCGTCCACCGGCCGGGTCCTGGCCTCCGCCCCCTCGAGGGCGGCGGCGATGCGCTCGACCGCCGCGCCGGTGTCGTCGACCGGCAGCCCGAGGCAGCGGGCGATGTCGTTGCCCGTGCCGGCGGGGAGGATGCCGAGCGCCGCGCCCGACCGCGCGATCGCGTTGACGACGAGGTGCACCATCCCGTCCCCGCCGACCGCGATCACGGCGTCCGGCCGCTCCCGGGCGACCCGGCTGCGCAGGTGCCGCTCCAGGGCGTCGCCGTCGGGCGCCTCGGCCCTCGTGACCTCGTGGCCGGCGGACCTGAGCCGCGCGATGGTCTCATCGGCGAGGCGCGGCGCGAGCCCGGACCCGGCGACGGGGTTCACCGCGACGATCAGCCGAGCCACCACGTGCCGAGTGTGCCAGGGCGCGGCCTCCCCCGGACGCAGGTTCCCCTTCCGATCGGCACCGATCCAGCAACGGCGAAGCAGACTGCTGCCATGCGTGCGATCGTCTACCGCTCCGCGGGCGGCCCCGAGGTGCTCCGGTTCGTCGAGGACAGGCCGGTGCCGGAACCCGGGCCGGGTGAGGTGCGCGTGCGGATCGCCGTGTCCGGCGTCAACCCGACCGACTGGAAGAGCCGGTCCGGCACGGACCCCGACGGGGAGCAGGTGCCGAACCAGGACGGCGCGGGCACCGTGGACGCCGTCGGGGACGGCGCTCCGTTCCGGGTCGGTGACCGCGTCTGGGTGTGGGACGCCGCCTACCGGCGGCCGGACGGCACGGCGCAGGAGCTCGTCGTGCTGCCCGCCCGCCAGGTCGTGCCGCTGCCCGAGGGCGCCTCGTTCGACCTGGGTGCCGCGCTCGGGATCCCGGCCCTCACCGCCCATCTCGCGCTGACCGCGGACGGTCCCTCCCGCGCTCTCGCCCCCGGCGCCCTCGACGGCCGTACGGTGCTCGTGGCCGGCGGGGCCGGGGCGGTCGGGCACGCGGCGATCGAGCTCGCCGTCTGGGCGGGCGCGCGCGTGCTGACCACCGTGTCGTCGCCCGAGAAGGCCGCCCTCGCCTCCGCCGCGGGCGCCCACCACGTCATCGACTACCGGCGGGAGGACGTCGCGGCGCGGATCCGCGGGCTCGTCCCCGAGGGCGTCGACCTCGTCGTCGAGGTGAACCCGCACGCGAACGCCGCGCTCGACGCCGAGGTGCTGCGCCCCGACGGCATCGTCGTCGTCTACGCGACCGACCGCGCGGAGCCGATGCCGCTCGACGTGCGGCCGTCGATGACCAAGAACCTGGTGTGGCGCTTCCTGCTCACCTACACGGCGCCGCGCGCGGCGAAGGACGCCGCCGTCGCGGGGGTCGCCGCCGCGGTCGACGCCGGTGCGCTCCGGATCGGCGAGGACGTCGGGCTGCCCGTCGTCCGCTTCCCCCTCGAGCGCACGGCCGACGCGCACCGCGCCGTCGAGGCCGGCACCACCGGCAAGGTGCTGATCGACGTCGGCGCTTGACCCTGCCGTAACGGCAGCGCCTACCGTCGCTCGTCGCCGGACCCTCCGGCACGGAAGGAGTCGACGGTGGCCGAGATCGCGATCGGGGACGTCGCCCGCATGTCGGGCGTCACCGCCCGCACACTGCGGCACTACGAGTCGATCGGGCTGCTGCTGCCGTCCTCGGTGGGCGACAACGGCCATCGGTTCTACGGCGACCCCGAGCTGCTGCGCCTGCAGCGCATCCTCGTCCTGAGGGCGCTCGGGCTGCCGCTGGCCGAGATCGCCGCGCTGCTCGACGAGCAGCGTGACGAGGTCGAGGCGCTGCGCGAGCATCACGCGCGCCTGCTCACCGAGCAGGAGCGGCTCGGCCGCATCGCGGCCACCGTCGAACGCACCATCCGGGAGCTGTCGCAGCACGGAAGGAACAGACCGATGACCATCGAGCGACCCGAGAACCTCTTCGAGGGGTTCGACCCGAGCGCCTACGAGGCGGAGGCGAGGGAGCGCTGGCCGGAGGAGGCCGCATCGTCCGAGCGCTTCACCGCCGGCCTCTCCCCCGCGGACCTCGAGCGCATGCAGCGGGAGACGACCGCGCAGATCGTGCGGATGGCCGACCTGCGCGCCGCCGGCGTGCCGGTCGACGCGCCGGAGGTGCAGGAGGAGATCGACGCGCTGCACGCGTCGGTGAGCCGGATGTGGATCCCGGACGCCATGGCGTTCGCCGCGCTCGGCCGGATGTACGTGGACGACGAGCGGTTCCGCGCGACCTACGACCGGGTCTCCCCCGGCGTCGCCGAGTACTTCCGCGACGCCATGGCGGTGTACGCGAGCGAACGGCTCGAGTGACCACGGTGGGGCGGCCCCCAGCGGGCCGCCCTACCGTTCCCCCGTGCCGTTCTCCCTCGCCGAGGTGCTCGCCGCCTCCTCCACTCGCCCGACCGACGAGCCGGGGTGGGCGGTCGACGACTCCCCGGAGGAGCCCTGGCCGCTGCTCGAGGACTGGCTGCGGGCCGCCGTCGACGCCCGCGTGCTCGCCGCCCGCACCGTCACCCTCGCCACCGCGACGGCGGACGGCACCCCGAGCGCGCGCACGGTGCTGCTCTCCGACGTGACGCAGGACGGGTTCTGGTTCGCGACGAGCGCGTCGGGGCCTGCGGGGCGGGACCTCGCCGAGAACCCGGTCGCCTCGCTCGTCTGGTACGCCAGGGAGCAGTCGCGCCAGGTCCGCGTGACGGGCAGCGTCGTCCGCGGCGACGCGGACCGCGCTGCCGCGGCGTTCCGGGCCCGAGCTGCCCGGTCCAGGGCGGTCACCCTCGCCGGCAGGCAGAGCGCCCCGCTGCCTTCCGACGCCGCCGACCGGCTGCAGCAGGCGGAGCTGCGGCTCGAGCGCGATCCGGGGCTCGTCGACCCCGACTGGGCCGCGTACCTCGTGGCGCCCGCGGAGATCGAGTTCTGGCAGTCGCGGCACGACGCGGGCGAGCAGCGGCTGCGGTACCGCCGCGAGCCGCACGGCTGGCGGTCCGAGCGGCTGTGGCCCTGATCGGGCCTCAGGTCAGGCCCGCACGGCGCGGAAGGCGTGCGTGACGTACGGCAGGTCGATCCTCGTGCGGCCGGCGGTGGCGGGGTGCGTGGCGAGCAGCTCGCGGATCCGATCCAGGACGGCCGCCCGCTCCTCGGCGGGCATCGCGATCAGGTAGCTGCGGGACGCCGCCATCGCGACGATCTCGTCCGCGGTCCGGGTCATGCTCCACTCCAGCGTGCGCTCCACGAGCGGGCCGAACGGGGCCGCGACGCGGACCGCGCCCTCGCCGATCATCCGCTCCGCGTCGCTGCCGTGCATGATCTCCCCGAGGGCCGCCACCCACGGCTCCCGCTCGTCCCGGATGTTCCAGACCAGGCCGAGCACGCCGCCGGGGCGCACGACCCGGCCGAGCTCCGCGGACGCGGCGTCCGGGTCGACCCAGTGCCACGCCTGGCCGAGCACCGCGGCGTCGACGGAGGCGTCGGGCAGCGGCACCGACTCCGCCGTGCCCACGAGGACCGGAACGCCCGGCACCGCCCGCTCGAGGGCGGCGAGCATCCCCGGATCCGGGTCGACGGCCGCGACCACCTCGCAGCCGGCGGCGACGAGGCCGGCGGTGAGCTTTCCGGTGCCCGCACCGACGTCGACGACCCGCCTGGCGTCCTCGACCAGCCAGGCGATCGCCTCGGCCGGGTACGTCGGGCGGCCGGCGGCGTACGCGTCCGCGGCCCCGCCGAACGACCGGCCCCGGGCAGCACGCTCGCCGGCCATTCAGGGCACCGCGTTCCACAGGTCGATCACGCGCTTGCCGTGCTCGAACCCGAGCTCCGCGATGCCCGCGGTCGACAGCACGAGGTTCGCTCCCCCGTCCGGCGGCAGACCGATCCAGGCGGCGCCGAGCGCCCGCAGCACGTGGCCGTGGGCGACGAGCAGCACGTCCCTGCCCGTATCGAGCACCGGCTGCGCTCGGGCCACCACGCGCTCGACCCGCACCCGCACCTGCCCTGCGGTCTCCCCCGGCGTCTCTCCCGCCGGCGCGCCGTCCCGCCAGAGGTCCCAGTCCGGGCGCCGCTCGTGGATCTGCGGCGTGGTCAGCCCCTCGTAGGCGCCGTAGTCGAACTCGGCGAGGTCCTCGGTGGTCTCGAACCGGCCGGCGTAGCCGGCGAGCTCCGCGGTGCGCACGGCGCGCCGCCGCGGGCTCACGAGCACCAGCCCGAAGTCGCGCTCGGCGATCACCGGGCCGACGGCGCGCGCCCGCCGCTCACCCTCCTCCGTCAGGTCCACGTCGGTGAAACCGGTGTGCCGGCCGGTGCGGCTCCACTCGGTCTCGCCGTGCCGCACGAGCACCACCTGCGGCGGCCTGACCGACGGGTAGGGATGGTGCGGAGCCATAGGACCTCCTCGAGGGACCTCGGGACCGCACGCTAGCCGGACGGCCTTGACCGGACCCTGAAGGCGGTCCGCGGCCAACGGCAAGGAATATGTGCTGCAGTACAAGTATCCACCGGACGAGAAGGAGCCTTCGATGACCGACTGGCGACCCGCCGACCTCGTGCGCCTCACCGCGGGCGTGCTCGACCTGACCGCCCCGGCGGCCGTCGCGACCACGGAGCTCGGGCACGCCCCGCACCGCGCCGACGTCGTGATCTACCGGGTGCTCGGCGCCCGTCAGGTGCTGCAGGCCTGGGGCACCGCCGTGACCGGCTGGGGCGCGCTCGGCGCGGTGGTGGACCTCGCCCACCTCACCTCGATGGTGCCGGTCGCGCTGCTGTCACGCCGGTGGCGACGAGCGGCGCTCGTGCAGATGACCGTGGCCGGCGTGCTCCTCGTGGCCGGGGTGCGCCGGAGCTGACCCGTGCCCGCCGTGCTCGTGGCCCGCGTGCTCGTGCCCGGCATCGGGCGATCCGCCCATCATCGCGAGCATCGGCCAGCCGCCGGAGCGGACGAAGACGACGAGCAGGGCCGCGGCCACGGCCAGGAACACGATGTTCAGCCACGTCGTGTAGTCCCAGGCGATCCCGGTGTCGAGCACGCGCGCGCTCCGCTCGGTCGGGACGAGGTGCAGGATCCCGAACAGCAGCTCGACGACGTAGCCGGCGAGGGCCATCGCGAGGTAGAAGGTGCCGGCGATCACGAGCATCGCCCGCGTGCCGTAGTAGCGCCGGTAGATCACGAGGATCGGCAGGATCAGCAGGTCCGCGAACACGAACGCCATGACCCCGCCGAAGCTGATGCCGCCGTTCCACAGCACCGCGGCGAGCGGCACGTTGCCGACCGAGCAGACGAAGCTGACGACGGCGATCAGGGGGCCGACGAGCGGACCGAGCACGAACGCGGCCGCGGGGTCACCCGTGAGGAACACGGCTCGCAGCCACTCGCGGGGCACCCAGGCGTCGAAGGCGCCGGCGATGAGCAGGCCGATCACGATGTCGCGGAGCACGGCCGCGACGTCCATGACGAAGTACTGGCTCGTCGAGACGAGGCCGTCGCGGGAGAGCAGGCGGGCGAGGAACGGGCGGTCGCCGGCGACGGACATGTCCATGCCCGCGTGGCCCTCCATGCTGCCGGCGATGCCGCGCTCGGCCTGCTCGCGGGCCTGCTCGACGATCCGGCCCCGCAGCCAGAGCCGGAAGCCGAGCGCGACGAGCAGGATCATCAGCGGCCCGGCGACGAACTCCGCGAGGGTGAACCGCCACCCGAGGCTGATCGCGAGGATGATGCCGAGCTCGAGCACCAGGTTCGTGGAGGCGATCTCGAACGCCATCGCCGAGGTGAACGAGGCGCCGCGACGGAAGAGCGCGCGGGCCAGCGCGACCGCCGCGTAGGAGCACGACGACGAGGCGGCGCCGAGGCCGGTCGCGATGGCGATCGATCGCGGGCCTCTCCCCGCGAGCAGCCGGGCGACCCGCTCGCGCCGCACCACCGCCTGGATCACGGCGGACAGCGCGAAGCCGAGGATCAGCGGCCAGAGGATCTGCCAGCCCATCGCGCCCGCCTTCGCGAGCGCATCCAGGATCGCCGACAGCACGAAGGTCACGGTTGCCACGACCGCGAGGATATACCCCTCCGGGGTACACTTGGGGCGAAGGGAGGCGCCATGACCGACCCGGCTCCCACCCCGCCCGGCTACATCGGCGAGAAGGCGCGGGTGCTCGCGCGCCTGAAGCGCATCGAAGGGCAGGCGCGCGGCCTGCAGCGGATGGTCGACGACGAGCAGTACTGCATCGACATCCTGACCCAGGTCAGCGCGATGACGAGCGCCCTCCGGTCCGTGGCCCTCACCCTGCTCGACGACCACCTGGCGCACTGCGTCCGCGAAGCCGCGGCGACCGGGGAGGACGTGGAGGCGAAGCTCGCCGAGGCGTCCGCCGCGGTCGCCCGGCTCGTCCGCGCCTGAGGGGGCCGAGTGGCGTCCCAGCGCGGAACGGAGAAGATGAACCGATGGGAACTCACGAGGTCCGGCCCACCCTGCTCGTGATCGAGGACGATCCGCGCCTCGGACCGCTGCTGCAGGAGGCGCTCTCGCCCGCGTACGCGGTGCACCTCGTCCGCGACGGCACCGGGGGCCTGGCGGCGGCGCTGACCGGGGACTACGACGCCGCCGTGGTCGACCGGAGGCTGCCGGGCCTCGACGGCGTCGCCCTCGTCGCGGAGCTGCGGCGGGCCGGGTCCACGATGCCGGTGCTCATGCTCACCGCGCTCGGCACGGTGCCGGACCGGGTCTCGGGTCTCGACGCGGGCGCCGACGACTACCTCGTGAAGCCGTTCGACTTCGACGAGCTGCACGCCCGTCTCCGCGCCCTGCTCCGGGTCCACGGCGCGCCGGCGACGCAGATCGGCGAGTGGGAGCTGATACCGGCCAGGAACGCGATCGAGTCGCCGTACGAGGGCCGGGTGCCCCTGACGCCGCGCGAGACGGCCCTGCTCGAGCTGCTCGCCGCCGATCCGGAGCGCGCGTTCTCCCGCTCGACGATCCTGCGCCGGGTGTTCGACCCCGACGCCGGCCCCGGCACCGTCGACACCTACGTCCACGCCATCCGCCGGAAGACGGAGCGGGACCTCATCGAGACCGTGCGCGGGCAGGGCTACCGGATCGGGCTGCGCTGAGCGGCGCGGGGAAGGATCGCCTTCCCTTGCTGGCGGCCGTCCGACGAGGCGCGCACCATGGACCCATGACGCAGGTGACGGACGACGCCGAGACGCTCGACGTCGATCCCCACGACGAGGGCGCGGCGACCCGCAGAGCGAACTGGCTGCGGGCCGGCGTGCTCGGCGCGAACGACGGCATCGTGTCCGTCGCCGCGATCGTCGTCGGCGTCGCCGGGGCGACCTCGAGCAGCGGGCCCATCCTGATCGCCGGCCTCGCGGCGCTCATCGGCGGCGCGGTGTCCATGGCGCTCGGCGAGTACGTCTCGGTGAGCAGCCAGCGGGACAGCCAGCGAGCGAGCCGAGGCCGTCGCCCCCACGAGGAGGCGAATCCCTGGAGCGCCGCGTTCGCGTCGGCGGTCTCGTTCCTGTCCGGCGGCATCCTGCCGCTGCTCGCGATCACGCTGCTCGGCGCGCTGATCCGCATCCCGGCCACGGTCGCGGTCGTGATCGTCGCGCTCGCCCTCACCGGTGCGATCGGCGCGCGCCTCGGCGGCGCGCACCCCTTGAGGCCCACCGTGCGCACCGTCGTCGGCGGCGGCCTCGCTCTCCTGCTCACCTTCCTGATCGGTCACCTGCTCGGCACCACCGGCGTCGCCTGACCTGCTGCCCCCGGCGACCCGGCAGGATCGGGGTCGTGCCCTCCGCGAGACCCGCCGCCCCGCCGCCGATGCACGTGCTCGCGGTGTTCGCCGGCGGCGCGGCCGGGACCGCCGTGCGGGCCCTGGTCGGCGCCGTCGCACCGACGGTCGACCGGGTGCCCGTCGCCACGATCGCGATCAACGTGCTCGGCGCGTTCGCGCTCGGCGCGCTGCTCGCGCTGCTCGCCCGTCGCGGCCCGGACGCCGGACGGCGGCGCACGCTGCGCCTGCTCCTCGGCACCGGGGTGCTCGGCGGCTTCACCACCTTCAGCAGCCTCGCCGTGGACACGGCCGTGCTGCTCGACGCGCACCGGGCCGCGGCGGCTCTCGCCTACGGGCTCGGCTCCGTGCTCGCGGGGGCGCTCGCCGCGACCCTCGGGGCCCGGCTGGGGCGGCGCAGGTGAGCCCGGCCCTCCTCGCCCTCGTCGCGCTCGCGGGAGGACTCGGCGCGGTCGCCCGCTTCCTGCTCGACACGGCGGTCCGCTCCCGGGTCGGCACCGCCTTCCCCGCCGGGACCGTGCTCATCAACCTGACGGGCTCACTGCTGCTCGGGCTCGTCGTCGGCCTCGCGGACGCGGGTGCCGTGCCCGACGCGCTGCGGATGGTCGTGGGCACCGGCTTCCTCGGGGGCTACACGACGTTCAGCGCGGCGAGCGTGGAGACCGAGGCGCTCGTCGTCGCCCGCCGTCCGGTCGCCGCGGTCGCGAACGGCCTCGCCGTGCCGGTCGCCTGCGTGGCGCTGGCGGCCGCGGGGCTCGCGCTCGGCTCGCTCGCCTGACCTACACTTCCGGCGATGGCGGATCGGGTGCGGGTCGACGTGTGGCTCTGGGCGGTCCGCGTCTACCGGACGAGGTCGATCGCGACCGCCGCGTGCAGGGCGGGCCACGTCGCGGTGAACGGCGAGAAGGTGAAGCCCTCGCACGCCGTGCGGATCGGCGACGAGGTGCGGGCGCAGGTCGCGTACGAGCGGATCCTCGGCGTGACCGGGCTGCTCGAGAAGCGGGGCAGCGCCGCGGTCGCCGCGACCGCGTTCGAGGACCGCACGCCGCCGCCTCCGCCGAGGGAGGAGGCTCCGGCGCAGGTGCTCCGCGACCTCGCCGCCGGCCGCCCGACGAAACGGGACCGCCGCGCGATCACCCGGCTGCGCGGCTACTGAGGCGGCTCAGTCCGGCTCGGCCGGGTCCTGCACCTCGTGCTCGTCGGGGTGCTCCGGATCGTCCCCCTCCGCCTGGGAGGGCTTGCCCTCCGGCTCGAGCACGATCTCCGGCTCGACGTCCGGATCCTCCCCCTCCGCCTGCGAGGGATGGGCGAGGTCGTTCTCACCGGCGGTGTCGCTCATCGCGGTCCTTCCTCTACTCGGCCGCCTCGCGGAAGTCGTGGCGCGGGTCCTCGAAGTCGTCCGTCGGGGTGAGGTCGGTGCGCCCGAGCGCGTCGGCGACCCAGCCGGAGAGGATGCGGATCTTGCGGTCCGTGGTCGGCATCGCGAGGAGGTGGTAGCTCCGGTGCGCGAGCCACGCCCAGGTGTTCTTCAGCAGGATCCCGTGGATGTTCGCCGCACCCTTCAGCACGCCGTAGGACGCCACGGTGCCGAGGGTGTAGTGCACGTAGCGCCGGGGCCGGCGGCGCCGGATGGCCTTCGGGATGCTCTCGCCGAGCAGCACCGCCTGACGGAGGGCGTTCTGCGCGTTCGGCGGGTAGAACGCCGGTTGCTGCTGCTTGGTGGGATCCGGGATCTGCGCGATGTCGCCCGCCGCCCACACGCCGCGCACCCACGACCCGTCCTCGCGGACCACCTGCAGCCGCTCGTTCGCCACGACGTGCCCCTTGGGGCCCCGCGGCAGGTCGGTGTCGTCGAGCACCGGGTTCGGCTTCACCCCGGCCGTCCACACGATCATCCCGAACGGGATCTCCTCGCCGTCCGACAGGCGGGCGACGTCGTCCTCGCAGGACTTCATCGTCGTCTTGAGCTTCACCTCGATGCCGCGGCTCCGCAGCTCCCCCAGGGACCAGGCCGACAGCTCCGGGCCGACCTCGGGCGCGATGCGGTCGAGCGCCTCGATGAGCACCCACCGGGGCTGCTCGCCGCGCAGCGCCGGCTGGGCGGCGATCGCCTTCTTCGACAGGTCGGACAGCTCCGACAGCGCCTCGACCCCGGTGTAGCCGCCGCCGATGAAGACGAACGTGAGGTACTTGCGCCGCTCCGCCTCGTCCGTGGTCCCCGCCGCGCGGGCGACGTTCTCGAGCACCTGGTTGCGGGTGGCGACGGCCTCCTCGATCGTCTTGAACCCGATCCCCCGCTCCGCGAGGCCCGGCGTCGGGAAGACGCGGGTGATCGCTCCCATCCCGATCACGACGTGGTCGTAGTCGAGGCGGCGTTCGTCCCCGTCGATGGTCCGGACGGTCACGACCCGAGCCGCCGAGTCGAGGCCCGTGACCGCGCCGCGGACCACGGTCGCGTGCGAGAACGCCTGCCGCAGGTCGACCGTGACGTTCCTCGGCTCCACGTGGCCGCCGGCGACCTCGGGCAGCAGCGGCTGGTAGGTCATGTAGGCGCGGGGCTCGACCACCGTGATGTCGAGGTCGACCTCGGTGTGCTTCTCCAGCGTCCACGTGACGTACAGGCCGACGTAGCCGCCACCCAGCACCAGGACCTTGGTTCGCGAACGGGGCATGCGGGCTCCTTCCGTGCGCGCCGGCCGGAGCAGGCGGCCGCGCCGATCCCGGTCAACTTCCCACCGCGACCTGGGCGGATCCTGGCGGTCCGCCGGACGGCACGATCGGACGGACGCCCCGCAGACGGGGCCCGAGCCCGATGTCGACGAGCCGGACCCGGCCCGCGAGGTCGCGCCCCGGCGGCAGCAGGAGCCCGGCCTTGACCGCCCCGAACGTCACCGTGGTGTCGGCCGGCAGGACGGGTCCTGGGGCGCTCCCGTCGTCGGCGCCCACGCCGCTCGGGAGGTCGACCGCCACGACGGCGGGACCGTCCTCGGCGGCGGCGACCGGGATCAGCGCCTGCACGACCTCCTTCGCGGGCGTCCGCAGCGCCGGAGAGGACGCCGCGCCGGTTCCCAGCACGCCGTCGAGGATCAGGTCGGAGCCGGCGGCGAGGCGGGCCACCTTGTCGGCCGCCACGTCCTCGATGCGGGTCGCACCCGCCGCGAGCGCCGCCGCGAGGGCCGCGTCGTGGATCCGGGAACCGAGCGGCACGACGACCGCCGTGCAGCCGTCGGCGAGCAGAGTCGCCGCAGCGAACAGGGCGTCCCCGCCGTTGCTGCCGCTGCCGGCGAGCACCAGCAGGCGGCCCCCGCCGCCCGGCCGACCGGCGAGCACCTCGCGGACGACGGACGCGAGGCCGGCGGCTGCGCGGGCCATCAGCGGGACGCCCTGCTCGAGCAGCGGGCGCTCCGCCTCGCGGACCTGGGCCGCGCTGTAGCCGGCGAGGAGGGAACGGGAAGTCATCCGCCCATCGTGCTCGAAGGCGCCGTCCGGCACGATGGCGTCGACGAAAGGGAGTGCTCATGCGGGTCATCGTCACCGGCGGCAACGGGAAGCTCGGGCGCGCGGTCGTCGCCCACCTGAAGGAGACGGGCCACGACGTGTTCGTGTTCGACCGAGTGGCGGCGCGGGAGCCGGGCTACTTCCCGGTCGACCTGACCGACTACGGGCAGGTGCTCGACGCGGTGCTCGGCATCGAGGAGCGCCACTCCGGCGTCGATGCGCTCGTGCACCTCGCCGCGATCCCCGCTCCGGGCATCGTGCCGGACGTCGCCACCTTCGACAACAACGTGCCGTCGACCTACCACGTGCTCCAGGCCGCGCGCCGGGCGGGGATCAAGCGGATCGTGACCGCCTCGAGCGAGACGGTCCTCGGCCTCCCGTTCGACATCGACCCGCCGTACATCCCGGTCGACGAGGAGTACGACGCGCGACCGGAGAGCACCTACTCGCTCGGCAAGCACCTCGAGGAGCAGATGGAGATCCAGTTCTGCCGCTGGGACCCGGAGCTGTCGATCACCGCGATGCGCTTCTCGAACGTGATGGAGCCGGACGACTACGCCGCCTTCCCGTCGTTCCAGTCCGACCCGGCCCTGCGCAAATGGAACCTGTGGGGCTACATCGACGCCCGTGACGCCGCCGACGCGGTGCTGAAGGCGCTCGAGGTGCGCGGCCCGGGCTTCGAGCGGATGATCATCGCGAACGCCGACACGGTCATGGAGCGGCCGAGCGCCGAGCTCGCCGCCGAGGTCTTCCCCGGCGTCCCCCTCAGGAAGCAGGTCGACGGGACCGAGACCCTGCTCTCGATCGACAAGGCGCGTCGCCTGCTCGGCTGGGAGCCCACCCACTCCTGGAGGAGCTGATGCCGAAGGACGAGAAGGACCTGCCGTCGACCGTCGAGCGGTCGGACGAGCACGCGCAGGAGATCTACAGCGAGACGCTCGACTCCGCCGAGAGGACGTACGGCGACGGCGAGCGCGCCCACCGCACCGCGTACGCGTCCCTGAAGCACAGCTACGAGAAGGTCGGCGACCACTGGGAGCCGAAGGACGAGAAGGGCCCGTCCGACGAGGGCGCGGAGCAGGGCGGATCCGGCCCGCACGACACCAAGGGCGGCGTCGACGCGAACGCATCCAAGGAGCACCTGACGGAGATCGCGAAGAGGCTCGACGTGCCCGGTCGCTCGAGCATGACCAAGGACGAGCTCGTCGAGGCCATCCAGAAGGCGAACGCGAGGGCGACGCGCAAGGCCCGCGACTGACGGCGTCGGCCGCCATACTCGAGCCCATGCCGAGCGCTCTCGTCACCGGGGTCAGCCGCCGGGCGGGCATCGCCTGGGCCGTCGCGCACCGCCTCGCCACCGACGGCTTCGACGTCACGGCCTCCGGGTGGCCGGGCCACGACCGCGAGCAGCCGTGGGGCGACGACCCCGAGGCGGCGCCCGCCATGCCCTGGCTGGCCGCGGACCTCGGAGACCCGGACGCGCCCGCCCGCCTCGTCGCCGAGCACGTGCGCCGCGCCGGCTCCCTCGACGCCCTCGTCGCGGTGCATGCCAGGTCCAGCGACCAGGACCTCGCCACCGTGACGGCCGCGGAGCTCGACGCCTCCTTCGCGGTGAACGCCCGGGCGACCGTGCTGCTCGTGCAGGCGGCCGCGGCGGCGGGCGTCCGCCGGGTCGTGCTGTTCACGACCGGCGTGCACCAGGGCCCCATGCCGGCCGAGATCCCCTACGTCGTCTCCAAGGCCGCGATCCAGGGCGTGACCGCGACGCTCGCCGCTGCCCTCGCCCCGATCGGCGCGACCGTGAACTGCGTCAACCCGGGCCCGAACGACACCGGCTGGGCGGACGCGGCCACGCGCGCCGTGATCGCCGCGGCGATGCCCCTCGCCCCGCGCTGGGGCTCCCCCGCGGACGTGACCGAGCTCGTCGCGTTCCTCGTCTCGGACGCCGCGGGCTGGATCACCGGCCAGACCATCGACTCCGACGGCGGCTGGGGCGTCCGGGAGGGCGTCCCGCCGCGCTCCTGAGTCAGCGGCGCAGCGACGGCAGCCGGACGTCCGTCACGGCCCAGATCCGGCCGGTCCCCCGGCAGCCGGCGACGGCGCCCGCGGCACGGGGCGAACCGAGGAAGGCCATCACGGTCCCCGGTCGCACCCGGGTCTGACCGGCGGCGTCCAGCAGGCGCAGGTCGGTGCCGGCGCTCCAGCCGGCCGGGAACTCGAGCAGCACCCGCCCCTGCGCCGCAGCGACGGTGAAGCACGCGCGGTCGCCGCTCCGGCTCGCCGACACGCGGCCCTGCACGACGCCGCTCGCAGCGCCGGGGCGGTCGGCGGTGGCGACGGCCAGGGCGCCGCGATGCAGCCCCTGCGGCAGCAGGGCGACGCCGACGAGGGCGAGCAGCAGCACGCCGACCGTGACGAGCAGGCGGCGGATGCGCCGCAGGCGGAGCCGTCGCACCGCGATCTGCATCCCGCTCACCGGGGCACGCTACCCGGCTCCCGCCGGGTGGCCGCGCGGGAACGCCCCGGTAGCGTTGCTGCGGCGTCCGCCGGAGGGCGGGTGCGGAGGGAGACGACGTGCGCGTGCACGAGGTGCGGACCGCGGGAAGCGCGGGCCTGCCGCTGGCGGACCAGCTCGCGGGGCGGATCGCGGCGCTCGCCGTCGATCCGGTCGCGGTCGATGAGGACGTCGCCGAGATGGTCGCGAGCCGCCTCATCGACGACGCGGCCGTCGCCGCCGCCTCGCTCGACCGGGCGTCCGTGACCGCCGCGCGCGGGCAGGCGCTCGCCCACCCCGGCGTACCGGGTGCCGCCGTCTGGGGCGTGCCCGGCCGCTGGTCGGCCGAATGGGTGGCATGGGCGAACGGCACGGCGGTGCGGGAGCTCGACTTCCACGACACCTTCCTCGCCGCCGAGTACGCGCATCCGGGCGACACCATCCCGCCGCTGCTCGCCGTCGCGCAGCACGCCGGCCTCGGCGGCGGCGCCCTCGTGCGTGCCATCGCGACGGCCTACGAGGTGCAGATCGACCTCGCCAGGGGCATCAGCCTGCACGCGCACAAGATCGATCACGTCGCGCACCTCGCGCCCGCCGTCGCCGCCGGCCTCGGTACCTTGCTCGACCTGCCGGTGCCCGTCATCGCTCAGGCGATCGGGCAGTCCCTGCACGTCAGCACCGCCACCCGGCAGTCCCGCAAGGGCGTGATCTCGAGCTGGAAGGCCTTCGCCCCGGCCTTCGCGGGCAAGGCCGCGATCGAGGCGGTCGACCGGGCGATGCGCGGTCAGACCAGCCCGGCGCCGATCTGGGAGGGCGAGGACGGGGTGATCGCGCAGCTGCTCGACGGACCGGACGCGGTCTACCGGGTGCCGCTGCCGGAACCGGGCGAGCCGAAGCGGGCCATCCTCGACTCCTACACGAAGGAGCACTCCGCGGAGTACCAGGCGCAGGCGTGGATCGACCTCGCCCGCCGGCTCGGCCGCGAACGCCCCGAGCTCACGGACCCGGACCGGGTCCGCCGCATCGTGCTGCACACGAGCCACCACACCCACGTGGTGATCGGCTCCGGCTCCGGCGACCCGCAGAAGTACGATCCCGACGCGACCCGCGAGACGCTCGACCACTCCCTGCCCTACATCGTCGCGGTCGCCCTGCAGGACGGCGCCTGGGACCACGTGGCCTCCTACACGCCGGAGCGCGCGCACCGGCCCGACACGGTCGCCCTGTGGCGGCGGATCGAGACCCGGGAGGACCCGGCCTGGACGGCCCGCTACCACGACCCGGACCCGATGCGGCGGGCGTTCGGCGGGCGTGCCGAGATCGAGCTCGCGGACGGCCGGGTCCTCGTCGAGGAGATCGCGGTGGCGGACGCCCACCCGGCGGGCGCGAGGCCGTTCACCCGCCCCGACTACGTGGGCAAGTTCCGCGAGCTCGCCGCGCGCCTCGTGCCGGCCGACGAGGCGGAGGCGTTCCTCGCCCTCGCCGAGCGGCTCCCCGACCTCGATCCGGCGGAGGTCGGGCGCCTCACCTTCACCGCGCCGGACCTGCCGGACGCGCCGGCCGGCCTGCTGTAGGAGAGGACCCGATGCTCCACGCCACCCCCACCCCCCAGGCCAAGCGCCGCGCGCTCCGCGACGCGCTCGCCTCCCCGCGCCTGCAGGTGCTGCCCGGCGCATTCAACCCCCTGTCCGCGATGCTCATCGAGCGGATGGGCTTCGACGGCGTCTACATCTCCGGCGCGGTCCTGTCGGCGGACCTCGGCCTGCCCGACATCGGCCTCACCACCCTCACCGAGGTGGCCGGGCGGTCGCAGCAGATCGCGCGCGTCACCGCGCTGCCGGCGCTCGTCGACGCGGACACGGGGTTCGGCGAGCCGATGAACGTCGCCCGCAGCGTCCAGGTGCTCGAGGACGCGGGCGTCGCGGGCATGCACCTGGAGGACCAGGTGAACCCGAAGCGCTGCGGGCACCTGGACGGCAAGCAGGTCGTCGGGGAGGACACCGCGGTCAAGCGGATCCGTGCGGCCGTGCAGGCCCGGCGCGACCCGGACTTCCTGATCATGGCGCGGACCGACATCCGTGGCGTCGAGGGCCTCCCCGCCACGATCGACCGCCTCAAGGCGCTCGTCGACGCGGGCGCGGACGCCGTCTTCCCCGAGGCGCTCACCTCCCTCGACGAGTTCGCCGCCGTGCGGGCGGCGGTCGACGTCCCGATCCTCGCCAACATGACCGAGTTCGGCCGCAGCGACCTGTTCCCGCACCGGGCGCTGGAGGACGTCGGCGTCGACATCGTCATCCACCCGGTCTCCCTGCTGCGCCTCGCGATGGGCGCCGCGGAGCGCGGCCTCGCCGAGCTGAAGGACGCGGGGAGCCTCGAGCGGGTCGTTCCCGAGATGCAGACCAGGGCGCGGCTCTACGATCTGCTCGACTACGCCGGCACGAGCGCGTTCGACGAGGGCGTCTTCACCTTCGATCTCACCGGCAACCGAGGCTGACCCACCCACCGCCACGACGGGAGCGACATGGCCGACATCAAGAAGGGGCTCGCGGGGGTCGTCGTCGACACCACCGCGATCTCGAAGGTGAACCCGGAGACCAACTCCCTGCTGTACCGGGGCTACCCGGTGCAGGAGCTGGCGGCGTCGTGCTCGGTGGAGCAGGTGGCCTGGCTGCTCTGGCACGGCGAGCTGCCCACGGACGACGAGCTCGCGGGGTTCGAGGCCGAGGAGCGCGCCCAGCGCGCCCTGCCTCTTCAGCTGAAGACGGTCATCGACGGGCTGCCGACCAGCGCCCATCCGATGGACGTCGTCCGCACCGCGGTCAGCGTCATCGGAGCGCTGGACCCGGATGCGGACGACGCGAGCCGCGAGTCGAACCTCGCGAAGTCGGTCCGCCTCTTCGCGATGCTGCCGGCGGTCGTGGCCTACGACCAGCGGCGCCGGCACGGCGAGGAGCTCGTCCCGCCGCGCGAGGACCTCGACTACGCCCGCAACTTCCTCTGGATGACCTTCGGGGAGGAGCCCGGCGACGTCGAGGCGGACGTGTTCCGCATCTCGATGGTCCTGTACGCGGAGCACTCGTTCAACGCGTCCACCTTCACGGCCCGGGTCGTCACCTCGACGCTCGCCGACCTCTACTCCGCGGTCACCGCGGCCGTCGGCGCCCTGAAGGGACCGCTGCACGGGGGCGCCAACGAGGCGGTGATGCGGATCTTCGACGAGATCGGCAGCCCCGACGCGGTCGACGAGTGGCTGGACGCGGCGCTCGCCGGCAAGCGCAAGATCATGGGTTTCGGCCACCGCGTCTACAAGAACGGGGACTCCCGCGTGCCGACGATGAAGGCGGCGCTCGACTGGCTGGTCGCGAAGCGGGAGGCCCACGGGGTCGCGGAGCTCTACGAGCGCCTCGAGGCGGCGATGCTCGAGCGGAAGAGCATCCGGCCGAACCTCGACTACCCGTCGGGCCCCGCCTACGCCCTGCTCGGCTTCGACACGTGGACCTTCACGCCGCTGTTCGTCGCCGCGCGCGTCGTGGGCTGGACCGCCCACGTCATGGAGCAGCTCGAGGCCAACGCGCTGATCCGCCCCCTGTCGGAGTACGTGGGTCCGGACGAGCGCCACGTCCCCCTCGAGCCGGTCGGGCTGCTCGCCGCCTCATGAGCGACGAGCGCCGCCGGGAGCTCGGCAGCACCGACGCCCCGCTCGAGGACGAGGTCGCCGAAGGCTTCGACGCGACGGTGAGCGCCGGGGCGCAGCGGGTGAACCGCCGGCTGCGCGACGTCGTCATCACGGGACTGTTCGGCGGTCTCGAGGTGGGCACCGGCGTCATGGCCTACCTCGGCGTGCTGCACGAGACGGGCAGCCACCTGCTCGCCGGTCTCGGCTTCAGCATCGGCTTCATCGCCCTGATGCTCGCCCACAGCGAGCTGTTCACCGAGAACTTCCTCATGCCCGTGGCGGCGGTGGCGGCCAGGGAGGGCACCGTCGCTCAGCTGCTCCGCCTCTGGATCGGCACCCTGATCGCGAACCTCGTCGGCGGCTGGCTGTTCATGTGGCTCGTCGTCGCCGCCTTCCCGCAGTGGCGGGAGACCGTGCTCAGCACGGGGCGGCACTACACGGACGGCGGGTTCTCGCTGGAGTCGGTCGTGCTCGCCGTGCTCGCCGGCAGCACGATCACCCTGATGACGCGGATGCAGGCCGGCACCGACTCGGACGTCGCGAAGATCGTCGCCTCGGTCGCGGGCGGCTTCCTCCTCGCCGGCCTGTCGCTCTACCACTCGATCCTCGACTCGCTGCTGATCTTCGGCGCGATCGACGAGGGCGCCGACGTCACCTACGGGGACTGGCTCGGCTGGTTCGGCCCCACGCTCCTGTTCAACGTGCTGGGCGGCGTGCTGCTCGTGACGGCGCTGCGCCTCGTGCGCACGAAGGAGCTCGTGCAGAACCGGCGCAGGGAGACCGCGGGCGACCGCCGCTGACCGGGTCGTCCGCGGCGCTCAGCGGGACGGCTCGGCCGGCCCGAACGTCTGGGCCTGGATCGCGGCGGACAGCGCCTCGATCGGCTCCCGGGGCGCCGACGGGTTCGCCAGCAGCCGGAAGTCCACCTCCTGCAGGTCCGGCAGCGAGAACCGGTTCGTCACCTTCGTGAGATCGCCGGGGATCAGGGAGTGCGGGAAGACCGACACGCCGAGGCCCGCGCGCACCGCCGCGAGCAGCGCGCCGACGTCCCGCACGGTGCAGGCGATCCGCCAGCGGCGGCCCTGCTGCTCGAGAGCCTCGATCGCCATCGTCCGGCTGAGGCTCGGGGCGCGGTACATGACGAGCGGGACGGGCTTGTCGGCCTCCACCGTCATGGCGTCCTGGCCGACCCAGACGAACCGGTCCCGGAGCACGAGCACGCCCTCCCCCTGCGCCTCGGCGGGCTCCTTCACGAACACCAGGTCGAGCTGCCCCGCGGCGAGGCGGCGGACGAGCGGCCCGCTCTGGCCCACGGTCAGCTCGAGGGTGATCTGCGGGTTCTGCTGCCGGAAGTGCCGCAGGATCCGCGGCAGCTGCGTGATCGCGAGGTCGTCCGCGGCCCCGAACCGCAGCCGCCCCCGGGTCGCGGGCCCGGCGAAGTAGGCCTCGGCGGCCGCGTGCGCCGCGAGGATCGAGCGGGCGAAGCCGGCGAGCGCGTCGCCCGAGTCGGTGAGCCGCACCTCGCGGGTGTCCCGGATCACGAGGGGCCTGCCGATGGACTCCTCGAGCTTCTTGATGTGCTGGCTGACCGTCGGCTGGCTGAGCCCGAGCCGGTGCCCCGCCCCCGTGAAGCTGCCCGCGTCCACGAGGCCGAGGAACGTGCGCAGCAGGACAGGGTCGTACATCGGCGCCCCTCCTATTCGAAACACGGATGTGATTCATTACTCGCATTGGCTTCGGTAATGCTCGCGTCTGCGTACCATTGATCGAGGCATGAGCGCAACATCCGACTTCTCCGTCCCCTCCTCCGCCTCCCGCCGCACCTGGCGCGACAGCTTCTCCGCCCTCTCGGTGCGCAACTTCCGCCTCTTCGCGGGCGCGAACATCCTCGCGATGACCGCCACCTGGATGCAGCGCATCGCCCAGGACTGGCTCGTGCTGCAGCTCACGGGCAGCGTCGCCGACGTCGGGGTGACCGTGGCCATGCAGTTCGGCCCGATGCTGGTGCTCGGCCTCTACGGCGGGGTGATCGTCGACCGGTACTCCAAGCGCAAGCTGCTGATGATCACGCAGGGCTCCGCCGGCCTGCTCTCCGCCGTGCTCGCGCTGCTCACCCTGACGGGCACGGCGAGCGTCTACGCGGTCTGGGCGACGGCGCTCGGCATCGGGCTGGCCACGGTCGTGGACAACCCGGCCCGCCAGGTGTTCGTGAACGAGCTCGTCGGGCCGACGCACCTCCGGAACGCGATCACCATCAACTCCGGCGTCTTCCAGCTCGGCGGCCTGATCGGCCCGGCGGTGAGCGGCGCGCTGATCGCCGCGATCGGCGGCGGCTTCGCCTTCGCCGTGAACGCCCTCGCCTGCGGCGTGACCGTGTTCATGCTCACCCGGTTGGACCGCGGGGCGCTCACGCCCATCCCGCCGAGCCCCCGCGCCAAGGGGCAGCTCAAGGAGGGCGTGCAGTACGCCGCGGCCCGGCCCGCCATCCGCTGGCCCATCGTGCTGGTCGGCTTCCTCGCCGTCTTCACCATCACCATGCCCGTGCTGCTCGCCTCCTACGCGAAGCAGGTCTTCGATCAGGGGGCGGCCGGCTACGGGCTGTTCAACTCGCTCGTCGCGGGCGGCGCGCTGGTCGGCGCGATCCTGACGACCCGTCGGACCGTCATCCGCCTCCGCACGGTCATCGTGTGCGGCGGGATCTGGGCGGCGATGCAGGCCATCGCCTCGCTCATGCCGTCGGAGGTGGCGTTCGGCATCGCGCTCGTCGGCATCGGCGTCGCGAACCAGTTCTTCTTCATGGCGGCGAACCCGCTCATCCAGACGACGAGCAGCACCCGGGTGCGAGGTCGCGTCATGGCCGTGTGGATCCTCGTGCTGCTCGGCGGCCAGGGCATCGGCGGACCGGTGATGGGCTGGATCGTCGACGCGATCGGCCCCCGCGACGCGATGTTCCTCTCGGGCGCGGTGCCGGCGATCGCCGCGGTGGGGATCGCGATCCTCATCGCCCGGCAGGGCTCCCTGACGCTGCGCCTGCAGTGGCGGACCCCGCTGCACCCGGTGGCGATCGAACCCCGCTGCCCCTAACGGACGACGAGCCGCGGCTTGACGAGGCGGTGCTGCGGATCGTCGACCCCCTCCGCACCCCCTGCCCGGCCGCCGTGGGACCCGATGAGCAGGTCGAGCACCCCCTCCGCCACCTCGTCGAGCTGCTGCGCCACGCTGGAGAGCCCGAGCGCCCTCGCGACCGGCGTGTCGTCGTAGCCGACGATCGGCACGCGGTCCCCGAGGGCGAGCCGGGCACCGAGGGCGAGCGAGTCGCTGGCGCAGACGATCGCCTCCGGCGCCGGATCGATGGCCGCGACGAGGCGCGCCGCGACGGACCCGTCGGCGGGGTCCTCCTCCACCGCCAGGTCGAGGGCGTCCAGCTCCGCGGGGCTCAGGCCGGTGCGGCGCTCCATCGTGGCGCGCCACCCGGCCCGTCGGTCGTCGCCCGTGCCGGACCCGGCAGGCCAGCCGAGGAACGCGACCCTCCCGGCCCCGGCCGAGAGGACGTGCTCGGTGGCGAGGGTGAGGCCGTGGCGGCCGTCGACGTCGACCCAGAGATGCTCCGGGTCCGTCATGTCGGCCACCCCCCACGGGCGGCCGAAGGTGACGAACGGCACCTCGTGCTCGATCAGCCAGTCGATGCGGGTGTCGCCGTGATGCGTCGAGGTGAGCACGAACGCGTCCACGTCGGCGCCGTCGGTGAGCCGGGCGAACTGCTCGATCTCCGCCGGCTCGTCCGCCGCGGTGTAGAGCAGCACCCGGAAGCCGGCCCTGGCCGCGCGCTCGACGAGCGCGTGCAGGAAGCGGTCGAGGAGGGACCCGGAGATCCCGTCGGTCACGGGGTCGAGGCGGACGCCGATCGTCTCGCTCTGCCGCGTGCGGAGGCGACGCGCCGACGCGTGCGGTCGGTAGTGCAGCCGCGCGATCACCTGCTCGACGCGCTCCCGGGTCTCCGCGCGCACGATGTGCGGCGTGTTGAGCACGTTCGACACGGTCTGCCGCGAGACGCCGGCCTCCGCGGCCACGTCGGTCACCGTCGGTTGGCGCCGCATACTCCCGAATCGTAGAGCACGCTGTGAATCGCCGTCCCGCCTTTTGATCGATCAAAGCCGTGCGGGTACGGTCCTGCCATGGCGATGGCGCAACCGTTCCTGCACGACTCGGAGGTCGTGCTCCGGGCCCCCGCGCAGCTGTGGGCGCGACCGGACGGCGCGATCGTGGACGGCGTCGACGGCCTCTACGTCTCCGACGTGCGGGTGCTCTCGCACCTCGAGCTCGCGGTGGCCGGGACCCCGGTCGAGCACATCCGCGCCGACCGGGCGCGCGCCGACCGCATCCGCCTCACGGGGCTGCTGCGGGGCCTCGACGACGACGGGGCCGACCCGCGGGTGCGGCTCGACCGGGACCGCCGCGTCACCGCCGACGGGATGACCGAGACCCTCCGTGTCGTCTCCGGACGCGACGTCCCCGTCGAGATCGACCTCACGCTGACCCTCGGGGCGGACCTGGCCACGATGCCGGCGGTGAAGTCCGGCCGCAGCGGCGAGCCGCAGGCCGTCGCGCTGCACGACGGAGCGGCCTCCTGGTCGGGAGCGGGTGTTCGCGCGGCGCTCACCCCGCACGGCCTCGACGCCGCCGCCGACGGCGCCGTCCTCCGCCTGCGCTGGCGCACGACCGTGCCGCCACGGGGCGTCGCGACCGCGTCCTGGACCCTGCGGGCCCAGGACGACGCGGCGGTCGTGCGGGCTCCGGAGGACCGGGTCCTCCTCCCCCTGCCCCCGAGCGGCCTGCCCGACCTGGACCGCTGGCTCGAGACCGCGAGCGCCGACCTGGAGAGCCTGCAGCTCGCCCTCCCCGACGCGCCGGACGCCGTCTTCCTCGCCGCCGGCGCCCCCTGGTTCTTCACGCTCTTCGGCCGCGACTCCCTCTGGGCGGCGCGGATGCTGCTGCCCACCGGCCTCGACATCGCCGCAGGCACCCTCACCGTGCTCGCCCGGCTGCAGGGCGAGACCACGGACCCGGAGACCGGAGAGCGCCCGGGCGGGATCCTCCACGAGCTGCGCCGGGACGTGAACCCCCTGCATCACGGGATGGTGCTGCCCCCGCGCTACTACGGCACCATCGACGCGACCCCGCTCTGGATCCTCCTGCTGCACGACGCCTGGCGGGCCGGTCTCGACGACCGCACGGTGCGCGCGCTGCTGCCGAACCTCCGGCGCGCCCTCGGCTGGCTCGATCAGGCGGTCCCGGCCGACGGGTTCCTCGCCTACCAGGACGAGAGCGGCCACGGGCTCGTCAACCAGGGCTGGAAGGACTCCGGCGACAGCATCCGGTGGAGCGACGGCCGGCTCGCCACCGGCCCGATCGCGCTCTGCGAGGTGCAGGCGTACGCCCACGAGGCGGCGCTCGCCGCGGTCGTGCTGCTGTCCGCGTTCGGCGCCGACGACGAGGCGGCCTCGTGGGCGGCGTGGGCGGCGGCGCTGAAGGCCCGGTTCCGCGACGCCTTCTGGATCGACGACCCCGAGGGCGGCCATCCGGCCGTGGCGCTCGACGCGCACGGCGCCGCGGTCGACTCGCTCACCAGCAACATCGGGCACCTGCTCGGCAGCGGACTGCTCGACACCGCCGACGAGGCCCGCGTCGCCGCCCTGCTCGTCGAGCCGCGGCTCGACTCCGGAGACGGCCTGCGGACCCTCGCCAGCGACTCCGGCGGCTACTGGCCGCTCAGCTACCACTGCGGCAGCGTCTGGGCCCACGACACCGCCATCGCGGTGCACGGGCTGCTCCGATCCGGTCACGCGCCCGAAGCGGCCGAGCTCGCCCGCGGCCTCGTGCGGGCCGCGGCCGCCTTCGGCTTCCGCATGCCCGAGCTGTACGGCGGCGACCCGGCGGCGTCCGGCGCGCCCGTGCCCTACCCCGCCGCATGCCGTCCCCAGGCGTGGTCGGCCGCCGCCGCCCTCGTCGCCCGCTCCGCGCTGGCCCCCGACTCGTTCCATCCCACAGCACCGGTGGGCACCGTTCCGGCGTCCACCACCGATCAGTAAGGAAGACCCACTCATGCAACGACGCGCGACCAGGATCGCGGCGGGGATCGCCGCCGCGGCGAGCGTGCTCGCCCTCACCGCCTGCGGCTCCGGCTTCAGCGGCGGCTCGTCCGCCTCCGGATCCAGCAGCAGCGGGAACGGGCTCACCTCCGGCAAGTCGGCCCTCACCGTCCTCATCGGCTCATCCGGTGACGCGGAGACGGCCGCTGAGCGGATGAAGTCACTGCCCTTTGAAAATATCGGCCATTCCCGCGTCGATCATCACCGCAATCTGCGCCTGGGGCTGCCGGAGGTCATCTTCGCCGCAGGCAAAACCGCCGACCAGACCGCTGAAATATTTGAGCGCCTTGCGGCAGGCGGTGTCGATGTACTGGCGACACGAGCCGACCCGGCTGTTGCACAGAAAATCCTCGCCCGATTTCCACAAGCCGAATACAACACCCTCGCGAGGACCATCTCGTTTC
>JAICSU010000109.1 GCA_025936735.1 Amnibacterium sp. | reverse complement strand
GGGGCGCGGGTCCGCGACGGTGGGCGATGCCAGACTCGAACTGACGACCTCTTCGGTGTGAACGAAGCGCGCTACCAACTGCGCCAATCGCCCCTGCGCCGACCATGATGCCACAGCGCCGCCGGCCCGCGCCGCGCCGCCGCGCTCGTTCGACACCCCTCGCGTCATCCGGTACAGTTCTGGATGCCCCGCGAGGGGCGACGCGGATGTGGCGCAGTGGTAGCGCATCACCTTGCCAAGGTGAGGGTCGCGAGTTCGAATCTCGTCATCCGCTCGGTGGGACCAGCTGGACCTCTCCTGGCCACGCGGTTCTCCTCACTGGTGGGGTGGCCGAGAGGCGAGGCAACGGCCTGCAAAGCCGTGTACGCGGGTTCGAATCCCGTCCCCACCTCGATCCGGACCCCGGCAGCCGCCGGTGGCACGGACTCGGGCGATTGGCGCAGCGGTAGCGCGCTTCCCTGACACGGAAGAGGTCACTGGTTCGATCCCAGTATCGCCCACGAAGAAACCCCTGACGAGGTCAGGGGTTTTCGTGTCTCGACGTTCCCGGCCCACGCTGATCCCGCGTAGGGTGCCACCCATGCGCTGGGGGGCCACCGTCGTCGCGATCGGGCTCGTCGGAGCACTCGCCGGCTGTGCGCCCTCGGGCTCCCCTTCATCCGGAGTCGGCGCGTCCGGCCCGGCACGGTCGCTCACCGCGCTTCCGGCACACGCCCGGGCCTACTTCTTCGGCGACTCGTGGACCGCCGGCGCATCCGCTGCTCCTGGCCGCGGCTTCCCCTACGTGACCGCCGAGATGCTGGGCTGGACACCTGTCGTCGACGGCGTCAGCGGCACCGGCTATCTGGCCGCCCGCACCCCCGGTACCGTCCCGTACACCGTGCGTGCCTCAGCCCTGCCGACGGACGCGGAGGTGGACGTCCTCGTGCTCGACGGCGGGCTGAACGACGAGGGTCAGGACCTGCAGAAGCTGCCCGCGGCGGCGGCGACCACCTTCCGCGAGGTGGAGGCGCGGTTCCCCGGCATCCCCGTCGTCGTCGTCGGGCCGGAATCCCCGGTGCTGCCTGCCCCTGCCGCTCTCGACAGGATCGACTCGATCCTCCGATCGGCCGCAGCGGCAGCGCACCTTCACTACATCTCACCGCTCGAGGAGCGGTGGTTCACCCCGGGGAACATCCGCAGCATGATCGACCCGTCGACGATGCATCCGAGCACCGCCGGCCACGCCTACTTCGGCGGCCGCCTCGCCGTCGACCTCGAACGGCTGATGGAGCACTGACGACGCTCCGGCAGGGCGGATCACCGCGGAGCGGAGCGCCGGCGGGAAGCGGATCGCCCGACCCGGCCGACACGGGCTCACGGCCTCCCGCTTCCCGGCTATGGTGGCCGTTCCTGATGGTGTGACCGATCGTGACCGGTGGCGCTCGAGGGGGTCCGACGACCAGCCTCCGGCGACCGCGACGGGCCGGGCGTGATCGCGGGGAAGGCACGACGAGGTGCTGGAACGGGGGAGCGGGCGATGGCCGCAACGATGACCGGGATCGACTTCGGGAGCGCATGGACCGTCGTGTCCGATGCCGAGCGCGGCCTGCTGCTCGACGAGCCGACGCTCGTCGCACGGACCCGCGGCGGAGGGGTGCTGGCGACCGGCCGGCGAGCGCTCGCACTCGCGAACCGGCCGATGGTGGAGGTGCGCTCTCCCATCCGCGCCGGCCTGGTCGACGACCCGACCGGCTGCGTGCACCTGCTCGAGGACCTGCTGGTGCGAGCGGGAACGGCGCGCGGCATGCCGGTCCGGCTCGCGGTGCCGACCGACGCCTCGCCATACGACGTGGCGGTGCTCGCCGGCGTCGTCTACTCGGTCACGGGTGCGCAGCCGGTGACCGTGCCGTCGCTGATCGCCGGTGCGAGCGGCGCCGGGATCGGTGCCGAGGGGCCCGAGATGGTGTGCGACGTCGGTGCCGGGTTGATCGAGTTCGGCGTGATCGAGGACGGCGCGCTCGTCGCCGCGACGTCGACCCCGGTCGGGCTGGTCGAGTTCGAGCGCGACCCGGGTCGGGCCCTGCACGACTGGATGTCGGTGCCGGACCGGGTGCTCGCCGCCGTGCCGTCGCGCACGCGGTCCGCGCTCGCCGGCCGCCCCGTCCGGCTCATCGGCGGGGGCGCCCTCGTGGCGGGGGTCGGGGACCAGCTGTCCTCGATCTGGCGACGCCGCGTGGACCGCCTGAAGCGGGTCCGCTACTCCGTCGCCACCGGCCTGCTGTCGATGTTCGCGGCACCGCTTCCGGCCTGACTGCGCGCACCGGGTGCGGTGCCGAGGGCTCAGCGCTGCAGCGTGAAGTAGAGCAGCGCGGCGAGCCCGACGAACATCAGGCCGATCAAGGCGGCCCGCAGCCGGGCGTTCTGCGGGCGCTTCTCCTCACGGGCACGGGTGCGCTCCGTCTGCAGCGCCGAGATCGCGAACAGCGCGACGGCGGCCGAGACGATGAAGCCGACCGTGGTTGCGAGCACGGCACGATCCTGCCCGAGCGGCCGCCGCTACGCTGCCCCGGTGGCCGAGGGCGCGAAGGATCCGCCCCTCGGCGAGGCGGGCGCCGTGTCGCTGCTGCGCGCGGTGCGACCGGACCTGCAGTGGCGGTCCCTCCGCTACGCCGACGACGGGTGGGACCACGAGGTGCTGCTCCTCGACGATCGCCTCGTCGTGCGCATCCCGAACGAGGAGCACTACCGCCGGATGCTCGAGGCGGAGCGCGCGGTGCTCGACCGGCTCGGCGGCTCCGCCCGGGCGGCGGTGCCCCGCGTGCGGTGGATCGCGCCCGACCGGCGCCTCGCCCTCCACGACTTCGTGCCCGGCGACGCCCTCACGCCCGCCCGCCTCGCCGGGCTTCCTTCCCGCGACCGGGACGCGGTGGCGGACCAGCTCGCGGAGCTGCTGGTCGCGATCCACGCGATCGACCCGGCGGTGCTGCCGTCCGGAACGCCCTCGTGGAGCGTCGAGGAGGAGGGCCGCGAAGTCGCGCGCCTCGCGGGGGCGGGGCTACCGGGCCTGCTCTCCGCGGCCGAGCTCCGCGCGGTCGAGTCGATCCTCGCGGACGTGCCCGCCCTGCTGGCCCTGGCGCCGCGCGCCGTGCTCGTGCACGGTGACGTCTACGAGGACCACCTGCTCTGGGACGCCGAAGCCCGGCGGCTCGGGCTGATCGACTTCAGCGACCTCGCCACCGGCGACCCGGCGATCGACTTCGCCGAGCTCGGCGACTACGGCCCCGCCTTCCTCGCCGATGTCGCGCGCCGGTACGGCGGCGACGCGGGGCTCATCGACAGGGCCGAGCGCTACGGTCGCTGGCTCGCCGTGTACCTGATGACCGACCACCTCGTGAGCCGGAAGACCTCGTTCGCCGTCGCCCGCATCCCCTTCGACCGGCGGGTGAGGATCCCCAGCGCGTGATCCGGGCGGCGGGGCGACAATCGAAGCTCGGCCGAGGGGGAAGGGCGGATGGCGGAGGAATCCATCGCACGGCTGTACCGCGACGCCCGGCCCGGTCGCCCGCTCGACCGCGCGGCCGTCGAGGCCGAGGCGGAGGAGGGACTGCTGCTCGCCGAGTACGCGACGCGGATGCGGCTGAAGAACCGCATCATCGTGGACACGATGACCGGCGGGGGCCCGGTCGATCTCGACGCCTGGGTCGACGAGGTGCGGCTCTCGCTCGGGCGCCTGCGGCTCGAGTCGGAGGCGTCCGCGAAGCGGATGGCGTCGCAGCGCGACATCGCGGCCGGCATCGGCGGCGTCGCCCGCCACGAGCACGACTACCGCGAGCGCGACGCGGCCAACCTCGAGCGCCGGCGGCGCGTGCAGAGCGCCCTGGCCCGGCGGCTCATCCGCTGGGAGAACGACGACGCGCGCGTGCGCTCCCTGCTCGCCGCGGCGCGCGACGACGCCTACCGGGAGATGCGGGCGGCGATCACCGCCACGCTCGCCCGTCCCGCGGCGAGCCCCGCGCAGGACGCGGAGCTGCTGGAGGAACGGCTGCGCCTGATCACCGCGGTCGACCTGCCGGCCCTCGCCGCCGAGCGGGAGGAGCCGACCGATGAGCGCCTCCCGCCGGTGGCGCCGCGGGAGGACGTTCCGGGGCACGCCGACGCCGACGCCGGGCGGGACGCGGACGCGGGGCCGTGGCCTCGCCTCCACCGCCGGATGCGCGCGCTGCTCCGCCGTCGCTGAGGGCGCGGTGGGCGCCTCCCGCGGCGGGCCGGGGCGGGCTGCGCCGATACAGTGGGAGGACGCCCCGACCTGTCGAAAGGGATCCTGTTGAGCGACCTAGAACCGTCCGCAGCCCCGGTCGTTGAAGCACCGGCGGCGACGACGGGACGCACGCTCTTCGGCGAGGACCGCGAGGTGATCGCCGTCCGCGTGAACGGTGCCCTGTGGGACCTCGACCGTCCTCTGCCCGACGGCGCGGACGTGCAGCCGGTGGCGATCGGCTCGCCCGACGGGCTCTCGATCCTGCGGCACTCCACCGCCCACGTCCTCGCCCAGGCGGTGCAGACGGTCAACCCGGAGGCGCGACTCGGGATCGGCCCGCCCATCACCGACGGCTTCTACTACGACTTCGACGTCGAGGAGCCGTTCACCCCCGAGGACCTGAAGCGGCTGAGCAAGGAGATGGAGCGCATCCAGCGCGCCGGCCAGCGCTTCGTCCGACGTCCCGTCACCGAGGAGGAGGCGCGGGCGATCTTCGCGCACGAGCCGTACAAGCTCGAGCTCATCGGCCTGAAGGGCGGCGCGGGCGACGGCGACGAGTCCGTCGAGGTCGGCGGCGGCGAGCTGACGGTCTACGCCAACGTGGACCCGGCCACGGGGGAGACCGTGTGGCAGGACCTCTGCCGCGGGCCGCACCTGCCCAACACCCGCCTCATCCGCAACGGGTGGGCGCTGACACGCGTCGCGGCCGCCTACTGGCGCGGCTCCGAGAAGAACAAGCAGCTGCAGCGGATCTACGGCACCGCCTGGCCGAGCAAGGACGAGCTGCGCGAGTACCAGCACCGCGTCGAGGAGGCCGCCAAGCGCGACCACCGCAAGCTCGGCGCCGAGCTCGACCTGTTCAGCTTCCCGGACGAGATCGGCTCCGGCCTCGCCGTGTTCCACCCGAAGGGCGGGATCATCCGCCAGGAGATGGAGAACTACTCCCGGCGCCGGCACACCGAGGGCGGCTACTCCTTCGTCAACTCGCCCCACATCACGAAGGCGAACCTGTTCCAGACCTCCGGTCACCTGCAGTGGTTCGCGGACGGCATGTTCCCGCCGATGCACCTCGACGAGGAGGTCGACGCGGCGGGCGAGGTGGTGAAGCCCGGCCAGGACTACTACCTGAAGCCGATGAACTGCCCCTTCCACAACCTGATCTTCCGCGCGCGGGGCCGCAGCTACCGCGAGCTGCCGCTGCGGATGTTCGAGTTCGGATCCGTGTACCGGTACGAGAAGTCCGGCACGCTGCAGGGCCTCACCCGCGTGCGCGGCCTGACGCAGGACGACGCGCACATCTACGTCACGCCCGAGCAGGTCGTGCCCGAGCTCACCCGCACCCTGAACTTCGTGTTCGACCTGCTCCGCGACTACGGCCTCGACGACTTCTACCTGGAGCTGTCGACGCGGGACGACAGCCCGAAGTTCGCCGGGAACGACGAGTACTGGGAGAGCGCGACCGCGACCCTGCGGCAGGTGGCGGAGGAGTCCGGGCTCGAGCTGGTGCCCGACCCGGGCGGCGCCGCGTTCTACGGGCCCAAGATCTCCGTGCAGGCGCGCGACGCGATCGGCCGCACCTGGCAGATGTCGACGATCCAGCTCGACTTCGACCAGCCGCGGCGGTTCGGCCTCGAGTACACGGCGCCCGACGGCACCAAGCAGCGGCCGATCATGATCCACCGCGCGCTCTTCGGGTCGATCGAGCGGTTCTTCGCCGTGCTGCTCGAGCACTACGCGGGGGCGTTCCCGGTGTGGCTGTCGCCCGTGCAGGTCGTCGGCATCCCGGTGGCGGAGGAGTACGCGGAGTACCTCGACGGGGTGATCCAGCGGCTGCGGGGGGAGGGCGTTCGCGCGGACCTCGACGTGTCCGACGACCGGATGCAGAAGAAGATCCGCACCCACACGACGGAGAAGGTGCCGTTCCTGCTGATCGCGGGGGAGAACGACCGCGCCGCCGGCTCGGTGAGCTTCCGGTTCCGTGACGGCACGACGCGCAACGGCGTCCCCGTCGACGAGGCGATCGCGCTGATCACCGGCTCGATCCGCTCCCGGCTGCAGGTGTCCACGGCGGCGGACCTCGAACCGGCGGGCGCCGCCGCGGCGGACGCCGGAGCGGTGTGACCGACGACGGGCCGTACGGCGCCGACGAGTTCGCGACCGTGCCGCGGATCGACGGTGCCGCCGGCGTGCCGGACGCCTACCAGCGCCTCTGGGTGCCGCACCGGATCGCCTACATCCAGTCGAACCACGTCGAGGAGCCCGACGACGGCTGCCCGTTCTGCCGCGCCCCGTCGCTGCCGGACGAGGAGGCCCTCATCGTGGCGCGCGGTGAGCACGCCTTCGTGCTGCTGAACCTCTTCCCCTACAACTCGGGCCACCTGCTCGTGTGCCCGTACCGGCATGTGCCGCTGTACGACGAGGCGACGGACGACGAGGTGCGCGAGATCGGGGCGCTGACCCAGACGGCGATGCGGGTCCTGCGGGCCGACTCGCGATGCGACGGCTTCAACATCGGCCTGAACCAGGGCCGGATCGCGGGTGCGGGGGTGGCCGACCACCTGCATCAGCACGTCGTGCCGCGCTGGGCGTCTGACGCCAACTTCTTCCCGATCATCGCGGAGACGAAGGCGCTCCCGGTGCTGCTCGGGGACACCCGGGCCGCTCTCGCGGCCGCCTGGCCCGCCTGACTCCATCCGCCCCGGCCGTTCCCTCGCCGCCGCCCCTGCACGAACGACGGAGTTCTTGCGGAAAGGGGCCCCGCATCCGCATGACTTCGTCCGCCGAGGTCCGGATCTCCGTCGTTCGTGCGTCCGGAGGCGGTCGCTCGCCCGCCTGCGGGTCGCCTGGCGGCAGAGGTCCGGGCGCCTGGGGGGCACGGCGCCCCGCGTAGACTTGCGGATCGCCGTGGGCGGCTCCGTCCACGGCTCGCAGCACCGACCAGGGACCTTGAGATGACGGACAGCACCACCAGCACTGTCGGCACGAGCCGCGTGAAGCGCGGCCTCGCGGAGATGCTGAAGGGCGGCGTGATCATGGACGTCGTCACGGCGGACCAGGCGAAGATCGCCGAGGACGCCGGAGCGGTCGCGGTCATGGCGCTCGAGCGTGTGCCCGCCGACATCCGCGCCCAGGGCGGCGTCGCCCGGATGAGCGACCCCGACCTCATCGCCGGCATCGTCGAGGCCGTCTCGATCCCCGTCATGGCGAAGGCCCGCATCGGCCACTTCGTCGAGGCGCAGGTCCTCCAGTCCCTCGGCGTCGACTACATCGACGAGTCGGAGGTGCTGTCGCCCGCCGACTACACCAACCACATCGACAAGTGGCAGTTCACCGTGCCCTTCGTCTGCGGTGCGACGAACCTGGGCGAGGCCCTCCGCCGCCTCACCGAGGGCGCGGCGATGATCCGCTCGAAGGGTGAGGCCGGCACGGGCGACGTGTCGGAGGCCACGCGCCACATGCGCCAGATCTCCGGAGAGATCGCGGCGCTCGCCTCGAAGAAGCCCGACGAGCTGTACGTCGCCGCGAAGGAGCTGCAGGCGCCCTACGAGCTCGTCGCCGAGGTCGCCGCCGCGGGCAAGCTGCCCGTCGTGCTGTTCACCGCGGGCGGGGTGGCCACGCCGGCCGACGCCGCGATGATGATGCAGCTCGGCGCGGACGGGGTGTTCGTCGGCTCCGGCATCTTCAAGTCGGGCGACCCCGCCAAGCGCGCCGCCGCGATCGTGAAGGCCACCACCTTCTTCGACGACCCGGCCGTGATCGCCGAGGCGTCCCGCGGGCTCGGCGAGGCGATGGTGGGGATCAACGTCGCCGACGTGCCCGCGCCGCACCGGCTCGCCGAGCGCGGGTGGTGACGATCGGGGCGAAGCCGGTCGTCGGCGTCCTCGCGCTGCAGGGCGACTTCCGGGAGCACCTCGCCGTGCTCGCCGAGCTCGGAGCGAAAGGCGTGCCCGTGCGGCGGCCGAGCGAGCTCGACGAGGTCGACGGGCTCATCATCCCCGGCGGCGAGTCGACGGTGATGGACAAGCTGTCCCGGGCCTTCGGGCTGGCGGATCCCCTCAAGCAGCGGATCGCGGACGGCCTGCCGGTCTACGGCACCTGCGCGGGGCTCATCCTGCTCGCCGACACCGTGCTCGACGCGATCGACGGCCAGCAGACGGTCGGCGGCCTCGACGTCGCGGTGCGCCGCAACGCGTTCGGCAACCAGCTCGACTCGTTCGAGACGGACCTCGAGGTCGACGGTTTCGATGGGCCGCCGGTCCATGCCGCCTTCATCCGCGCCCCCGTGGTGGAGCGCATGGGGGAGGGGGTCACCCCGCTGGCGTCGCTCGAGGACGGCCGGGTCGTCGCGGTGCGGCAGGGCAACCTGCTCGGCACGTCGTTCCATCCGGAGATCACCGGCGAGCTGCGCTTCCACCGGGCCTTCCTGGACACGGTCGCCGCCGCCTGACGGCCGCCCCCTCGAGCGCCTCAGCAGGACGATCTCGGTTCAGCAGGACCAGAACGGCCCTTTCGTCCTGCTGAAGCGCTTTCGTCCTGCGGGGATGCTCGCGCCGGCGGCCGTCGGCACAGCCGCCGCCAGGGGCGCGCGGGCAGGATCGGCGGATGCGGCTCTACTCCGACCGTCCCCGACCCCGGGCCCTGCAGATCGCCGGCGACGTGGTGGCGCTCGTGGTGCTCGTGGGCGGGATCGTGCTCGCCGTCGCCCTGCACCACGCCATCGCCGCGCTGGAGGGCATCGGCGGCCAGGTGGCGAAGTCCGGGAACGGGCTGGCGTCGACCCTCGGGAACATCGGCAAGCAGCTGGGCGGGGTCCCGCTCATCGGCGCCGGCATCCGGGCGCCGTTCGACGCGGCGAGCGGGGCCGGCAGGACGCTCGCTACGGCGGGCGCCGGCTGGGTGACGGGCGTCGAGCGGATCGCGGTGCTCGCCGGCTGGACCGTCGCGCTGCTCGTCGTGCTGCTCGTCCTCGCCGGCTGGGTGCGGCCGCGGGGGGGGGGGGGGGGGGGGGGGGGGGGGGGGGGGGGGGGGGGGGGGGGGGGGGGCCCGCGC
>JAICSU010000154.1 GCA_025936735.1 Amnibacterium sp. | reverse complement strand
TGGGGGGAACAGGTGCCGCCTCAGCAGCGCTCGATTGGGGGGAATCGAAGAACGCCGCAAGCCAAGCTCTTCACTCGACGGATCCGAGTGTACCCAGTTCGGGGCGCAGTGCAAGCATCCCGACACGCCTTGTCATCGGCGTGTCGCGCGGAATTCCGCGGTTCGGCCCCGCCGGACCCGGGTCAGCGGAACTGGACGACGAGCTCGACCTCGACCGGCGAGCCGAGCGGAAGGGCCGCGACCCCGACGGCGGAGCGCGCGTGCCTGCCGTGCTCGCCGAAGACGTCGACGAGCACCTGCGACGCACCGTTGATGACGCGCGGCTGCTCCGTGAACCCCGGGGCGGAGGCGACGAAGCCGGTGACCTTCACGACCCGGGTGACCCGGTCGAGTCCGTCGAGCACCGAGGCGACCGCCGCGAGGGCGTTCAGCACCGCCACTCCGGCGAGGTCGGCCGCTTCGTCGACCGCGACGTCGGCGCCCAGCACACCGGTGCGCGCGAGCGCCCCGTCGACGAACGGCAGCTGACCCGCCGTGTAGACGAGATCGCCCGCGACCACCGCCGGCACGTAGGCCCCGGCGGGAGCAGCGACGGCGGGGAGCACCAGCCCGAGCTCCTCGAGCCGGTCCGCGATCGCCATCAGGCCTGCTCCGCCGGACGCTTCAGGTAGGCGACGAGCCCGCCCTCGGGCCCCGGCACGATCTGCACGAGCTCCCAGCCCTGCGAGCCCCAGGTGTTCAGGATCGCCGTCGTGTTGTGGATCAGCAGGGGCGTCGTCGCGTATTCCCACGCGGGCATCGGGTGACCTCCGTTTTGGGGGTTGCGGCGCGCCCCGCAGGCGCGGCGAAGCCCGTCCGTACCATCGATCCTATGTCCGCCCGCTCTGGGCGCCCTCGTGGCGCCGGTTCCGCCCTGCTCGGAATGCTCGGGGTGGCGGTCGTCGCGGGTCTCATGATCACCGTCGGCGTCGCCCCCGCCATCGCGCTGACCGGAGTCGGCGCCAAGAACGGCATCGGTCTCTTCGAGAACCTGCCCGACGACCTGAAGATCGTCGACCTGCAGCAGAAGACCGAGATCTATGCCAACTCCCACGGCAAGCCCGTGCAGATCGCGTCGTTCTACAACCAGAACCGCGAGGTCATCCCCTGGGCCGAGGTGTCGGCGACGGTGAAGAACGCCACCCTCGCCGCCGAGGACGTGCGGTTCTACACGCACGGCGGCGTCGATCCCACCGGGATCCTGCGCGCGGTCGTCTCGGACATCGGCGGCGGCGGCCAGCAGGGCGCGTCGACGATCACGCAGCAGTACGTGAAGAACGTGTGCATCCAGGAGGCCGAGCTGCTGCCCACGCAAGCCGAGGTCACCGCCGCGTACGACGAGTGCACCGGCGGGATCGGCCGCAAGCTGAAGGAGGCGCGCCTCGCGATCGGTCTCGAGAAGAAGTACACGAAGAACCAGATCCTGCTCGGCTACCTCAACATCGCCGGCTTCGGCGGCCAGATCTACGGGATCGAGTCCGCCGCCCAGTACTACTACGACACCCACGCGAAGGACCTGACGCCCGCGCAGGCCGCAAGCCTGATGGCGATCGTGAACGCGCCGAACGACCTGCGGATCGACGAGAAGGCGAACATCGCACCGAACACGGTGCGGCGCGACTACATCCTCGCGACCGAGCTGAAGCACAACATGATCTCGCAGGCGACGTACGAGACGGCGATGAAGACGCCCGTCGCGCCGAGGATCACCCCGACCCAGTCGGGCTGCTCCCAGGCGAAGGCGGCCGCGTACTTCTGTGACTACGTCGTGCAGACGATCCGGCAGAACCCGGTGTTCGGAGCGACGCCGGGCGAGCGGTACAACAAGCTGCAGAGCGCCGGTTGGAAGATCTACACCACGCTCGACCTCGACCTGGAGAACAAGGCGAAGGCCACGATGAGCCGGTACGTGCCGGCGAAGTCCCCCTCCGGCACCGACCTCGCCGGCGCGGCCGTCACGGTGCAGGTCGGCACGGGCAAGGTCCTCTCGATGGTCCAGAGCAAGAGCTTCGACCAGACGGACTCGGCGGCCACGAAGGGCGCCGGCTACACGGCGACGGGGCTCAACTACAACGTCGACCACCTCTACGGCGGCTCCCAGTACGGCTTCCAGCCCGGATCGACGTACAAGCTCTTCACCCTCCTGGACTGGTTGAAGAACGGTCACGGCGTCTACGAGAGGGTCAGCGGCGACGCCCGGACCCTGCCCGCCGGCGACCTGACGGCCTGCGGCAAGCCGGCCGCGGCGTGGCACGTCGGCAACGACACCGCCGGGGAAGGCGGCATGCAGACCGTCTACCAGGCGACCGCGGCGAGCGTGAACGGAGCGTTCGCCTCCATGGCCGAGAAGCTGGACCTCTGCGACATCCAGGCCGAGGCGAAGGCGCTGGACGTGCACCGCGGCGACGGCGGCGACCCCGGCACGAACCCGTCGTCGGTCCTCGGCACGGACACCGTCGCGCCGATCACCATGGCCACCGCGTATGCCGGCATCGCCGACCAGGGCACGGTGTGCACCCCCGTCGCGATCGAGAAGATCGTCGACACGAACGGCAAGCAGGTGAACGTCCCGGCGAGCGACTGCAAGCAGGCGGTGCCGAAGAACATCGCGATCGCGGCCGGCTACACGCTCCACGGCGTGTTCGGGGGCACCGCGTCGGGCGACGAGTCCTCGCTGGGCGGCGCGTTCGGCATGGTGAAGACGGGTACGACCGACAACGCCACGAACACGTGGGAGGTCGGCGGCACGACGAAGACCACCACCGCGGTGTGGGTCGGCAACGTGAACGGCGGCACCAACCTCCAGACCGTCTACAGCTTCCCGGGCTGCGGCGGCGAGGCGGCGAACGCGCGCCACTGCCTGTGGCAGGAGATGACTGCCGCCAACGAGGCCGCCTACCCGGGTGACACCACCTGGCCGACGCCGGACGCGCAGTTCCTCTACGGCCAGCAGGTGTCCGTGCCGAACGTGGCGGGCCTCACCCCGGCCGCGGCGACCACGACGCTGAAGAACGCCGGGTTCACGGTCACGACGGGCAAGCCGCAGTCGTCCGACACGGTCGCCGCCGGCCTCGTCGCCGCCACGAACCCGGTCGCCGGCACGGAGGCGACCCCAGGATCCGCCGTCACGCTGCTGCCGAGCTCCGGCCCGGCGCCGGTGCTGCCGACCCCGCCTCCCGGGGGGATCACCAACGGTGTGCCGAACATCACCGGCATGCCGCTGCACGACGCGCTCGCCCAGCTCACGGCGACGGGACTGCACGGTGAGTACACGTTCGGCGGGAACCCGAAGGGTGACTGCACCGTGAGAGAGCAGTACCCGCCGGCCGGATCCCCCGCGCCGTCCGACGGCGCCGTGAAGTTCGTGGTCAGGGGCACGGAGGCCACCTGTCCGGCATAGGCGGGCTCGCCCGCACGGTCGTCGCCGCGGGGGCGGCGGCCGCCGGATGGGGCGTGCTCGTCGAGCGCACCCTCTTCACGGTCCGGCGGGCGACCCTGCCCGTGCTGCCCGCCGGATCACCCGACCTGAAGCTGCTGCACCTCTCCGACCTCCACATGGCGCCCTGGCAGCGGAAGAAGCAGCGGTTCGTGCGGGAGCTCGCCGACCTCGAGCCGGACCTCGTGGTCGACACGGGTGACAACCTGGGGCATCCGCTCGGCCTGCTGGGCCTGCGCGCGGCGCTCGAGCCCTTCCGCGGGGTGCCGGGGGTCCAGGTGCACGGGTCGAACGACTACTGGGAACCGGTGGCGAAGAGCCCGCTGCGCTACTTCGCCGGCCCCTCCGCGCAGCCGCCGGTGCCGCGCCGCCTGGACACCCCGGCGCTCGACGCGTTCTTCGCCGAGCTCGGCTGGACCGACCTCAACAACCGGGTCGCCCGGCTCGTGGTCAAGGGCGTCCCGCTCGACCTGATGGGGGTGAACGATCCGCACCGCGAGTACGACCGTCCTGGCGACTTGACCAGCGGCCTGCGGGGCCTCCGCGCCCGGAAGGAACGCGGGGCGCTCACGATCGGGGTCGCGCACGCGCCCTACCGCCGGGTGCTCGACGACTTCACGGACCGGGGCGCCGACCTGCTGCTCGCCGGCCACACCCACGGCGGCCAGGTCTGCGTGCCCGGCTTCGGCGCCCTCGTCACGAACTGCGACATCCCGCGGAAGCAGGTCAAGGGCGTCAGCGGGTGGCGAACCGCGACGCTCAACGTCTCCGCGGGCCTCGGCACCTCGATCTACGCGCCGGTGCGCTTCGCCTGCCGCCCCGAGGTCTCGCTGCTCACCCTCACCGCCGCCGCCTGATCCGGGCGGTTTCGGCCCATGCGGGCGGGCGCGCCCGCCCGGATCGGCCGTTCGAGGGAAGCGGACCCGTACGGAAGACCGGCGGGGCCGGCCGGGCCGCCAGAGTCACGCGAGGATCGTCCAGGGATGCTCGATCAGGCGCGTCAGCGTCTGGAGGAACTGCGCGGCCAGCGCCCCGTCGATGACCCGGTGGTCGGCGGACAGGGTGTACCGCATCCGGTAGCGGGGAACGATCTCGTCGTCGACGACCGACGGCTCCCGGGCGGTTCCCCCGACGGCGAGGATGGCGGCCTCGGGCGGGTTGATTATGGCGGTGAACTGCTCGACCCCGAACATCCCGAGGTTGCTGATCGTGAAGGTCCCTCCGGACATCTGAGCGGGGGTCAGCTTCTTCCCGTTGGCGAGCGCGACGAGCTCCTTCGCCTCCGCGCCGAGCTGCGTCACCGTCTTCTGGTCGGCGTCCTCGATGACCGGGACCACGAGGCCGTTCTCCGACGCGACCGCGACGCCGATGTTCACCCGATGGTGGAGAAGCACGGTGTCGCCGTCGTCGCTGTAGGACGCGTTCACCTCGGGGTGCTGCCGCAGAGCGAGGGCACTGGCTCGCACGAGCAGGTCGTTCACGCTCACCTTCGGCCGCCCGGCGGCGAGGAGCTGCTCGTTCAGCTGCCCCCTGAGCCGCATCAGCTCCTCGGCGTCCGCGGCGGCGGTGACGAAGAAGTGCGGGACAGTGCGGGCGCTCTCCGCGAGGCGGCGCGCGATCACCCGGCGCGTGCGGCTCATCGGCACCGCCTCCGAGCGCCGACGGTCCTCCGCACCGGGGCCGCCGGCCTGGGGAACGGGCGCCGCCGTGGTGGGTGGCGCGGCCGGCTCCGGGCTGCCCACGGCCCGCTCCAGGAGCTCGTCGATGTCCTGCCGGATGATCCGGCCGCCGGGGCCGGTGCCCTGCACCCCGGAGAGGTCGAGGTGGTGATCGCGGGCGAGCTTGCGCACGAGCGGGGAGGCGAACCGTCGCTCGCCCCCGTCCTGCTGCATCCGGCTCGCGGCCGGCACCGCGGCCCCGCGTTCCGCCGGCGCCGGCCCGCCTGCCGTGGCCGGCATCTCATCGGATGCGGAGGAGGCGGCGGCCTGGGCCGCCGGCGCGGTGGTCGTCGCGGCGGTCCTGGCCGCGTCGGGCAGCGCCGCCACGCCGTCGTCGAGCAGGGCGATCGGGGTCCCGATCGTCACGTTCTCGCCCTCCTGGACGAGGATCTCCGACAACGTCCCCGCTTCGTACGCCTCGTACTCCATCGTCGCCTTGTCGGTCTCGATCTCGACGAGGACGTCACCCACCATCACCGGGTCCCCGGGGTGCTTGTGCCACACCGAGATCGCGCCCTCCTCCATGGTGTCGGAGAGCCGCGGCATGGTGATCTCGATCATGACGATCTCTTTCCGGTCGGTTCAGCCGCGGTGACCGACCGCGTCGAGGGTCTGCCGGATCGCGTTCTTCACGTCGTCCGCGGAGGGCAGCGCCGCGGTCTCGAGGGGCTTCGAGTAGGGCATCGGCACCTCGGCCATCGCGACGCGGCGCACGGGAGCGTCGAGGTAGTCGAACGCCCCGTCGGAGATCGACGCGGCGACCTCGGCGCCGATGCCGTAGGTCAGCCAGTCGTCCTCGAGCACGACGGCCGAGTGGGTCTTCATGACCGACTCGATGATCGTGGGCCGGTCGAGAGGACGAAGGCTCCTCAGGTCGACGACCTCGATGTCCAGCCCGTCCGATTCGGCGAGCTCCTCGGCGACCTGGGACGCGACGTGCGCCATCCGGGAGTAGCCGATGACGGTGACGTCGGTGCCGGGGCGGGTGACCGCCGCCCTGCCGATCTCCGCCGGAGTGTCGTCGTCGCCGACCTCGCCCTTGGTGTTGTAGAGGGCCAGGTTCTCGAGGAACAGCACCGGGTCGTCGTCCCGGATGGCGGCGAGCAGGAGCGCCTTCGCGTCAGCGGGGGTGGACGGGGCCACGACCTTCATCCCGGGCACGAACGAGTAGTACAGCTCGATGTTCTGCGAGTGGGTGGCGCCGAGCTGCTGGCCCCCGCCACCGGGGGTGCGGATGACGAGCGGCACCGCCGCCTGGCCGCCGAACATGCCGTAGATCTTCGCCGCGTGGTTCACGATCTGGTCGAGCGCGAGCAGCGAGAAGTTGATCGTCATCACCTCGACGACCGGCCGCAGGCCCAGCA
>JAICSU010000193.1 GCA_025936735.1 Amnibacterium sp. | reverse complement strand
CTCGGTGTAGATCATGCTCGGCGCGCTGCCGGACTGCGCCTTCTTGTCGATGTCCTCCCACTGCGCCTTGAGCCGGTTGAGGTCGCGCTCGAGCGCGTCCTCGCTCGCCCCTTCGGCGGCGGTGCGGATGATGACGCCCGCGTCGTCGGGTGTGAGTCGCTTGAGGATCGTCTTCAGCCGGGTGTGCTCGGTGTCGGGAAGCTTGCGGCTGATCCCCGACAACCTGCCGTCGGGCACGTAGACCATGAAGCGACCCGGCAGGCTGACCTGGCTGGTCAGTCGCGCGCCCTTGTGGCCGATCGGGTCCTTCGTCACCTGCACGAGCACCGACTGGCCGCTCTTCAACGCCTGCTCGATGCGCGGCGCGCCACCCTCGAGTGCGCTGGCGTCGTAGTTGACCTCCCCGGCGTACAGCACGGCATTGCGGCCGCGGCCGATGTCGACGAACGCCGCCTCCATGCTCGGCAGCACGTTCTGCACGCGGCCGAGATAGACGTTGCCGATGAGCGACACGTTCTGGGACTTGGCGACGTAGTGCTCGGCGAGGATGCCGTCCTCGAGCACGCCGATCTCCACCCGGTCCCCGGCGTTGCGGACGATCATGCGGCGGTCGACGGCCTCGCGGCGGGCGAGGAACTCGGCCTCGGTGACCACCGTGCGGCGGCGGCCCGCGTCGCGGCCGTCGCGGCGGCGCTGACGCTTCGCCTCGAGCCGGGTGGACCCCTTCAGCTTCTGCGGCTCGGTGATGGGCTCCTTGACGGGGCGCGCCTTCGGCACGACCTCCGTGACGGCGCCCTCCCCCGACGGCTGCTGGCCGCCGGAACGCCGACGGGTGCGGCGGCGCGAGCGGCGCGAGACCGCCGCGTCGGACTCGTCGTCCGCCTCGTCCTCCTCGTCGTCGTCCACCTCGGGGACGACGCCCGGAGCGGCCTCCGGCAGCGCCGGGGGCGCCTGGAAGAGCACCGCGAGCGGCGGGCGCCGCCCGGCGGCCGCCTGCCCGTCCGTCGGCAGGTCCTCGGGCGCCTCGGGCTCGGCCGTCGCGGACTGCTCGCTCCCGGCCGTGTCGGGGGCGGGCTCGGTCGCCTCGTCGCCGGGCACGATCAGGTCGGTCTCCGCCTGCTCCTCCGCGCCGTCCGGGCTGCCGGAAGACGCGGGGGCCGCGGACACCGCGGTGCTCGCCCGCCGGGGCGCCGACCGTCGGCGGCGCTTCGGCGCGTCCTGCGTCTCCTCGATCGGGGTCTCGTCGGCCGGGCCGTCGTTCTCGTACTCCACCATCGCTGGTGCACTCCTCACGCGGAGCCGGCGACGCTTTGCGAAAAGCGGCGCCCTCCGTGCTCCTCAGGCCGATCCCGTCCGCGAGCGCGTGCGCCGCGCCGATCGGGATCGACGCAAATCCTTGAACGTCCGCGCACCCGCTCTCGGGCGCACGCGGCGGGACAAGCGCCGTCCCAGGTCCCCCCGGGCTCGGCCCGCTCGGTGCGGACCTGTCGAAGCATTCGGCCTCCGATGCGGGTGCACGGCGACCTGAAGGCATTATCGCACGGCCCGCGCCGGGGCGTCCGCCCCCGGGAAGGGTGACGGGCGGTGGGATACTGCCGGTCGTGAACGAGCAGGACACCAGACGCCCGATCGCGCTGGCGATCCTCCTGATCGTCGGCGGCGCCCTCGGGCTGCTCGCCGCGTTCGAGCTCACCCTCGACAAGTTCCAGGTGCTCGAGAACCCGAACGCCCACCTCAGCTGCAACTTCAGCGTGCTCGTGCAGTGCGGCGCGAACCTGAGCTCACCGGAGGGGAGCGCGTTCGGCTTCCCGAACCCGCTGATCGGGCTCATCTGCTTCCCCGCACCGATCATCGTGGGGGTGGCGGCGCTCGCCGGCGCCCGCTTCCCGCGCTGGTTCTGGTCCCTCTTCAACCTCGGGCTGCTCGGCGCGCTCGCGTTCGTCGTCTGGCTGATGTCCGTCAGCATCTTCCTGCTGGGCACCCTCTGCCCCTGGTGCATGCTCGTGTGGAGCGTCGTCATCCCGATGTTCTTCGCGACGACGCTCTACAACCTCGGCAGGGGCAACCTGCCCGCGAACGGCGGCATCCGGCGTGCGGGCGCGGCGCTCTACGGCTGGACGCCGCTGATCAGCCTGCTCGCCTACGTGGCGGTCGCGGTCGTCGCGCAGCTGCGCCTGAACGTCCTCGCCCAGATCTGACCGCCGCGCCCCGCGATGCCCCGGCGAGGAGCACTTCGGCAGGCCACCAGCACTTGGGCAGGCTTCTGACGCGCAGGGGGCCTGCCGAAGCGTTCACAGCCTTCTCAAGTGCTCACCGGCTCGCGGGCGGAGGCAGAGCTCGGGCGGTCAGCGGAACCAGAGCGCGAGCTCGCGCGCCGCGGACTCGGGCGAGTCGCTGCCGTGCACGAGGTTCTGCTGCACCTTCGCGCCCCAGTCGCGGCCGAGGTCGCCGCGGATGGTGCCCGGGGCGGCGGTCGTCGGATCCGTCGTGCCGGCGAGGGAGCGGAACCCCTCGATGACGCGCTCCCCCGCGACGCGGATGGCGACGATCGGCCCGGACTCCATGAACTCGACGAGCGGCTCGTAGAAGGGCTTGCCCTCGTGCTCGGCGTAGTGCTGGGCGAGGAGCGAGCGGTCGGCCTCGACCATCCGGATGTCGGTGAGGGCGTAGCCCTTCGCCTCGATCCGGCGCAGGATCTCACCCGTCAGGTTGCGGGCGACGCCGTCCGGCTTCACCAGCACCAGCGTCTCCTCGATCGTGTCTGCCATCAGGCTCCCGTCCTCTCGATCGACTGAGCGGCCCGGCGGTCGATCCGGCCGCCGACAATCATGCAGTAGACCCACAGGGCCGCGAAGACCACGCCGACGACGCCGACGGCCACCTGCACGGCGAACGCCGCGACCAGCGCCACCTGCACGAGCCAGCCGAGCGCGAGCCCGATCGGCGAGCGGGCGGTGGCCGCCGCGACCGCGATGACGAGCAGCAGCACGCCCCCGCCGCCGAGCGCGAGCGGCGCGGGGAGCACCTTCAGGCCGAACACGGCGAGGGCGGCGAGCACGACGACGAGGAGCTCCGTCGCGAGCACGATCGAGGCGAGGCTCGCCGTGACGCTTCTCGGCCGGCGCGTCCGGCCGGTGCTCACGACGGGGACCAGCCGTTCTCGCGCGCGATCTGGAGCACGCGGGCCACCAGCGTGATGGAGCCGAACGCGACCACCCCACCGGTCTCGCCCTCGTCGCCCTCCGGGGCGTCGGCGGCCTGCTCGCGCGCGGTCTGCAGCGCCCGCTCGAGGTCGGGCTCGACGAGCACCCGGTCCGCGCCGACCACGTCGACGACCGCGCTCGCGAGGAGGTCCGGGTCGGTCGCGCGGGCGGACGGCGCGGTCGTGACGACGAACTCGTCGACCACATCCGCCACGGCCCGCACCATGCCGGCGGCGTCCTTGTCGGACAGCACCGCGAGCACGGCGACCACCCGGGAGAAGCGGAACGACTCGCGGAGCCCCGCAGCCAGCGCCGCGGCCCCGTGCGGGTTGTGCGCGGCGTCGACCACGATCGTCGGGGCGGTCCCCGCCACCTGCAGCCGCCCGGGCGACGTGACGAGCGCGAGCCCCTCGTCGAGCACCTGCCGGTCGATCGCGAGCGATCCGTCCCCCACGAACGTCTCGACGGCGGCGATGGCGACCGCGGCGTTCTGGGCCTGATGGGCGCCGAGCAGCGGCACGAAGATGCCGTCGTAGCGCCCGGCGCGGCCCTGCACGTCCACGAGCTGGCCGCCGACGGCCGGCGTGCGCGCCAGCACGCGGAAGTCGCGGCCCTCGATCGACATCGCGGCCTCGGAGAGCTCCGCCGCGCGCTCCAGCTCGGTGATCGCCTCGGGGGCCTGCACCGCCGAGACGACGCTGCGGCCCGGTTTGATGATGCCCGCCTTGGTGCGCGCGATCGCGCCGATCGTCGGGCCGAGCCGGTCCATGTGGTCGAGGTCGATGGGGGTGAAGACGGCGACCTGGCCATCGGCGACGTTGGTGGCGTCCCACTCGCCGCCCATCCCGACCTCGATCACGGCGACGTCGACGGGGGCGTCGGCGAAGGTGGCGTAGGCGAGCACGGTGAGCGCCTCGAAGAACGTGACGGGCTGCTCGCCGGCGGTCTCCAGGTCCCCGTCGGCCATCGCCAGATAGGGCTCCACGTCACGCCAGGCGGCGAGCAGCGTGTCGTCGTCGATCGGCTCGCCGTCGATGACGATGCGCTCGTTGAGCCGCCCCAGGTCCGGGCTGGTGAAGAGCCCGGTGCGCAGGTTCTGCGCCCGCAGCAGGCTCTCGACGATGCGGCTCGTCGACGTCTTGCCGTTCGTCCCGGTGATGTGGACGATCGGATACGCGCGGTGCGGGTCCCCGAGCAGCTCGAGCGCCCGGCGCGGCGCGGTGAGGCGGGGCTGCGGCGCCACCTCGCCGACGCGGCCGTAGAGCGCGTCGAGCATCTCGTCGAGGGCCGACCGGTCAGACATCGAGCATCACCGGTCCAGTCTTCCGCAGCTCGAAGCGCGCGCCGTCCGTCGCCCCCCAGCTCCCGGCCGGGATGCGGGTGAGCGTGCCGTCCGGCCATCGCTGCACGCGGTCCGTCGATCCGGGCGAGGCGGGCGCGGTCTCCAGGGTCTCGGTCAGGGTCTCCCCCTTCACGAGGTCGCCGTGCACCTCGAGCATCCGCAGCAGATCGGGGTCACCCTCCACGGCGAGCTCGATCCGGTCGGTCACCTCCAGGCCCGCGGTCCGGCGGGCCTGCTGCACGTCCCGGATGAAGTCCCGGGCACGCCCCTCCAGCTCGAGCTCCGGCGTGACCTCCGTCGCGAGCAGCACGAAACCGCCGGAGGGCACGAGCCCGAGCGCCTCCCCCTCCCCGCCGCCGGCGCGCTCGAGGACGAGCTCGTACTCCCCCTCGAACAGCTCGACGTCGCCGACCAGGAGTGCGCCGTCCTCGCGCCG
>JAICSU010000010.1 GCA_025936735.1 Amnibacterium sp. | reverse complement strand
GCCACGGTCTTCGCCATGCCCTCGACCGCGGAGCTCCAGTCCATCGCCACCATGGAGGGCATGGCGTCGGGTCTGCCGGTCGTCGCGGCGGATGCGATGGCCCTGCCGCACCTCGTGCGCGACGGCGAGAACGGCTACCTGTTCCCGCCCCGGGATGTGGCGGCGCTCGCCGACCGCCTCGAGCGCGTGCTCACCATGCCCCAGGATGAGCGCCAGGTCATGCAGCGGGCGTCCCTGCGCCTGCTCGAGCCGCACGACATCGACACCACCATCAGCGTCTTCGAGCGGCTGTACCGCGGTGAGGACGTCACCGATCCGGTCACGGACGTGCCTCCCCTCTCCGCGAAGCTCCGCGACCAGTTCCGGTCGCTCGCGCGGCGGGCCAAGAGCGCCATCTCGGACTGACCGGAGCCGAGGCCGGCATGACGGCGCGACGCGGAGTGCGGAGGACGGCGCGGGCCCTCGCCCTGGCCGGCGGCGTGCTGCTGCTCGCCGGGTGCGCGGCGGCCCCGCCCGCCTCCACGTACACGCCCAGCATCACCGTCGCGCCGACCGGGTCGCCGAGCTCGAGTCCCAGTCCCACCGCGAGCGCGACGCCCACGCCCACACCGTCGGCGACCTCGGCGACCGGGATCGTGGCGGGGATGAGCCTCGAGGAGCAAGCCGGAACGGTGCTGATGACCGCGGCCACCGTGGACGAGTTCGCGAGCCTCGCTCCGCTCGTGCGGGACGGTGCGGTGGGCGGGGTGATGATCCGGGGTCGCAGCAGCGCCGGGGTGGATGCCGTCGCGAGCGCCGTGCACACCGTGACCGGTGCGTCCCGCGCCTCCGCCCCCTTGCTCGTCGCGACCGACGAGGAGGGCGGCGAGGTCCAGGTGCTGAGCGGAACGGGCTTCGGGCAGATCCCGTCCGCCGTCGACCAGGCCACCGAGACGCCGTCCGCGCTCACCAGCGACACGGCCCGCTGGGGACGGGCGCTGTCCGACGCCGGGGTGAACCTGGACCTCGCGCCCGTCGCCGACACCCCGTGCCCCGCCTTCGTCCACGACAACCCGCCCGTCGCGGACCTCGACCGGAACTACGGCACGGATCCGGCGGCCGCCGCCAAATCGGTCGCCGCGGTCGTGCGGGGGCTCGCGTCCGCCGGTGTCGGCGCCACCGTCAAGCACTTCCCGGGCCTCGGGTGCGTGAACCGGAACACCGACACCGACGCACACGTCGTCGACGACTCGATCGCCGCCGACTCCGCCCGCCTGCAGCCGTTCAGCTCCGGCATGGCCGCGGGCGCCCGGGCCGTGATGGTGTCGAGCGCGATCTACGACCGCATCGACGGTTCGCAGCCGGCGCTCTTCTCCTCGACCGTCATCGGTGGCCTTCTGCGCGGGCGGCTCGGCTTCACCGGCGTCGTGATGTCCGACGACGTGGGCGGCGCGGTGGCGCTGCAGGCCTGGACCCCGGCGCAGCGGGCGACGAAGTTCGTGGCCGCGGGCGGCGATCTCCTGCTCGACATCGTGCCCGGGGACATCCCCGCCGAGCGTGCGGCGCTCGTCGACGCGGCGAAGGCTGATCCGTCGTTCGCCGCGAAGCTGCGGGCGGCGGCCGTGCAGGTGATGACCGCGCGACTGAGCGTCGGCCGATAGGGGAACCGCGGTCCGCATCCGACCGGCGTACCCTTCCGCCATGCCTCGGAGGTCCCGGTGATCGGCCCACTACTCATGGACGTGGGCGTCGGAACGGCGGTGATCGACACCGTGCTGATCGCCGGTGGGGCGCTCACCGTCACGGTCGGCGCGGTCGCGACGACCGTCGTGCTCACCGTGCGGCGCATCCGGCGCAGCCCCGCGGTGACCGCCGCCTCGTTGCGGATGCGCTCGCTCACCGAGTCCGGGCCACGCCGTGAGGTCGTGCGGCTGCGACTGCAGCTGCTGCAGGCCGTCGACGGCGGCCGGGTCGCGATCGGGGCGGCCGACCGGCAGCTCGGGCTTCCCGGCGACACCCCCGCGCTCTTCCGCCGGATCCAGAACGAGGCCGCCGTCGTCGATCAGCATCTCCGTGTGCTGCAGACCGAGGACGACCACGATGCGCTGCGAGCCGCGCTGCCCGCGATGCGGCAGCGGGTCACCGAGCTCGTCGGCCTCGTCCGGCAGCTGAGGGCGGCGGTGGCGGCGGGCCTCGAGGCGGCCTCCGACGGCGCGATGGCCGAGCTCAGGGCGGACGTGGCCCGAGAGGTGAACGCGCTGCGCGCCGGCCAGGACCGGCTGCGGGACCGGGACGGCCTCCGCTCCACCCCGACCTGGACCTCGAAGGGAGCGATCCGATGAAGTTCTCCACCCGGCTGCGGAACCTGTTCCGGATCAAGGCGAACCGCGCGCTCGACCGGATGGACGACCCGCGGGAGTCGCTGGACGACAGCTACGACCGCCAGGTCGACATGCTCGCCCAGCTGCGCCGGGGGCTCGCCGAGGTCGCGACCGCGCGGAAGCGCATCGAGCTGCAGGGCGAGGAGATCGGCGCCCGCTACGAGCGCCTCGGCGATCAGGCGCAGGAGGCGATGGACCAGGGCCGCGAGGACCTCGCCCGGGTCGCGCTCGAACGACGGTCGGCCCTCGAGCAGGAGATCACGACCCTGCGTGGCCAGTTCGACGCGCTCCGTCAGCAGGAGGAGCACCTGACCGAGAACGAGCGGCGCATGACCGCCCGGGTCGCCGCGTTCCGCATGCAGAAGGAGACCCTGAAGGCCTCCTACACGGCCTCATCCGCCCAGGTGAAGGCCAACGAGAGCGTCGCCGGGATCAGCGCCGACTTCAACGGCGTCGGCCGGGCCGTCGACCAGGCCAAGGACAAGGTGCGGCAGATGCAGGCGCGGGCCGCCGCGACGGACGAGCTCATCGCCAAGGGCATCGTGCAGGACCAGACCGCCGCCCCGGACGAGGACCTCGACCATCAGCTGGCGGCCGGGCGCTCCTCCGCCGACATCGAACGCCAGCTGCAGGCCATGCGCGACCAGCGCCGGCGTGCGGCGACGAGCGGCGGATCCGGCTGGCTGAGCATCGGGCGGGCCCCCTCCGCGGAGGAGCAGCCGACCGGCCACTGACCGGCCGGCAGGCCGATCAGGCCTCGAGGAAGTCGACGATCCGCGACCCCCAGGCGCGCAGGTCGTCGGGGGTCCGCGCGACGTGCATCGTCGCGTGCGGGAGGAGCTGGAGCAACCGCTCCGCGGTGGAGACCGGATGTCCGGGGTCGTCGGCCCACGGCAGCAGCAGCACCGGGTGCGGGAGGGCGGCGATCGCGCCGGGGTCCGGGAGGTCCGTCGCGGCCGCACCGCGGAGCACGGTCGGCAGCAGCGGCTCGGCGACGTCCGGAGCCGGCGGCGGCCAGGCTCCGGCCGCGTCGAGGATCGGGAGCGGCGGGAGCACCGCGGATCCGCGCACGAACGCGTCGAGCCCGCGCTCCTCGACGAACCGCGCCCCGGCCTCGTACATCTGCGCCTGCCCGGGTCGCGTCGCCCATCCCGTCGGAGGGATGACGAGTACGAGCCTGCGGAACCGCTCGGGCGCACGCACGGCGGCCCAGAGCGCCGTCCCGACTCCCATCGAGGCTCCGACGACGTCCACCGGCCGGTCTCCCGCCACCTGGGACACGAGCGCGAGGAGGTCGTCGGCGAGGCGGGGCCAGGCGTACTCGCCCGGATCGTCACGGCCGCCGGACCGACCGTGCCCCCGGGCGTCGTACCGGACCAGCCGGAAGCCGGCGGCCGGGATGGCGCTCCAGTCGAAGACGCCGGAGGCGTCCTCGCTCGCTCTCGACGAGGTCAGCCCGTGCGCCGCGACGACGACGGGGCCGTCGGCCGGGCCGGTGACGTCGTAGGCGAGGGCCACGCCGGCGCGATCCAGGTGCAGGTCCGTCATCCGCTCAGCGTACGGAGCGGAGGCCGGGCCTCACGTCCGGCCGCTCGGCTCAGGACGGCCGCGCGACGCTCGCGCCGACGAGCAGCGTCCTGACGTACAGCAGCGCGCTCGCGAGGAACCCGGCCGCCATGAGGAAGGAGAGCCACTCGCTGTCGAGGAGGACGGTCAGCACGCCCGCGATGAACGTCGCCGCGACCACGGCGAGGGCCCACGTCGCTTCCCGCACGGCGATGTCCTCCTGCCGGGCGACCCTCAGGAGCCGAACTGCGACGATCACGACGCCGATGCCGACGAGCACGTGCAGGCCGAGCGCGATCGCATGGAGCACCCGGGCGGCCGCGCCGTCGTCGGGGAGCAGGTTCAGGGTCATCCCGAGCAGGAACTCGAGGGCGAGCGCGCTCAGCGCCTCCCGCGAACGTCGGAGCAGCCGGTCGGACGTGATGGTCGCTGTTGCGCTCATTCTCGGACCTCTCGGAAGGGGGGCGGTGGCTGCAAGAAGTGTCGCCGAGGGAGCCGGTGTCACGCGTCCGACCGGGGGAGTCACCTCCGGTCGTCCGCCGGGAGTAGGAGGACGCGGGCCGGCGGCCGGCGCTCGGGGGACGCCAGGGAGCGCCGAGCGAGGTCGACGACGGAGGCGCCCGGCCGGTTAGGGTCGACAGCGGGGCGGTAGCTCAGCCGGTCAGAGCAGGGGACTCATAATCCCTCGGTCGCGGGTTCAAGTCCCGTCCGCCCCACAAGCCCGTTGACGTTCGTGGCTGCTGCCCGAAGGTGCTGACCGGTGGTCGGGCGGACCGAACATGCGGAAGCATGGCAATCAGCGAACGAGCGCTCCTGCTGCGTGGGTGGGCGCCGTCCTGCGGGCACGGTCAATGCAGCAGGCCGCGCGCGTACTTCGCCTGGAGGACGCGCAGTACGGCGGCGTCCACCTGACGGGCGAAGGTCGGGCTCGCGGTCATTCTGGCGAGGATCGCCGCCTCCATCGTCGACGCCTGGGTCGGCTCCACGGTGAGCACCATGTCGCCTCCGGCGGCGATGAACCGAACGGCGCGCTCACCGACGGAGTAGGAGGCCACCTGCTTCGCGTCGCCCAGATCGTCGCTGATCACCACCCCGTGGAAGCCGAGCGTGGTGCGGAGGAGGCCCGTCACGATCGTGGAGGAGAAGGCGGCGGGGTTCTTCGAGTCGATCCGGCTGTAGATCGCGGTGGACATCATCACGAACGCGGTCTTCGCCGCGATCCCGGCGGCGAACGGCTTCAGGTAGGCGCTCTGCGCGGTGGTGATCGCGTCCGTCACATGGGAGTCGGTGTCCGTGTTCGCGGTCACCCGTCCGAGCCCGGGGAAGTGCTTGACCGCGGTGTCCACGCCCCCGGATGTGAGTCCGCGGAGCACGGCGACGCCCTGGGTGGTCACAACGGAGATGTGGTGGCTGTACTCGCGGTCGAGGTCGCCGATCGGCGGGTTGTTCGTGTCGCCCACCGGGACCGTGTCGAGGACGGGCGCGAGGTCGAGGTTGATGCCGGCCTGCCTGAGCTGGGTGCCCCACGTCCAGGCCCAGTACTGGAGGTCCGCGGTGTACCAGGTGCCCTGCACCAGGGCGGTGGAGTAGTCGGTGAAGCCCGGCCCGCGCATGCGGCGCACCAGTCCGCCCTCCTGGTCGGTCGCGACGAAGAGCTGCGTCGTTGGGGGAGCAGCCTGCTGGAGGGCGGCCGTGACACGGTGCTCCGCGGAGATGCTCAGGGTGCTGGTGCCGTCGAGGATCACCGACCCGACATGCTGGGCGCGGATGGTGGTGAGGCAGGTGCCCGTCACGGTCGTGCTCGGACATCCGACCATCAGCAGCTGCCCGACGCGCTGCGCATCCGTCATGCCGGCGAAGACCTGTTGAGCGCTGGGCGATGCGGTGGCGGCGCTCTCGACGGCGCCGGCTGATGCGCTCGGGAGGGCGGCCGGGGCGAGCGCGAGCATCGCGGGGACGAGGAGGAGCGCGGCGAGCCGACGGGGGCGAAGCCGGGGACCGGCGACGGCCGGCGCACGCGGAGCCCGCTGCGCTGGGGACGATGGCGGGACCGTGTTACCACCCCACTGGTGGATCATCGGCGAACCGTACTCCCGAGCGGGGATCGACGCGCCGTCCAGGGACTGAGTACCTGAGCCGGGCGGACACCCCGCGGGCGGACGACCGCGGTGGCGAACGCCGGTCACGTGGCCGTTCAGTCGAACCCCGCCAAGACACAGTCAGCGTCGCTGGCGTCAGGCGCGCAGCCTCGGACGCGGCGAGTTCAGCGCGCCATCGCTGCGGGCAGGTTGCGGATGGCGTCCGCTTCCTTGGTCACCTGCTTGCCGATCATGCCGCTCATCAGCCGCATCAGACCGGTCGGCACCACGTCGAGCGTGAACGCGACCTCCGTGATCGACGGCCCGATCGCGGTGAGGGTGAACGAGCCGACCGGTCGAGCCGGTCCGGCGATGACCTCGAACTCGAGGAGCGTCGGCGGCTCCGCGCGGGTGATGCGGTAGTCGCCCTTGATCGGTCGCCCGCCGGGTCCGCGCATCGTCTGCGCCCACACGGAGCCGACCGAGCGTCCGTCACCGGACTCCAGCCGGACCTGCTGCACACCCGGCCGCCACGCCGGTTCGTTGAGACCGTCGGCGAGGAAGTCGAAGACGTCGCCGATCGGGCGATCCACCGTCACGGTCTGTCGTGCGTGCGCCATGGCGTACTCCTTGGTGGACCCGAACCTAACGTCGTCGCCCCCGTCATGCTCACGAAGAAGCGTCGCGAGCGCTACCCCGCGTCCGCTGCCGCCGGGGCCACCCGGAAGCGGTGGACCTCCTGCGGCCATGCGCAGGCCGTCGCGATCCTGCCCGCCCAGTACCGAGCCGCCGCCTCGTCCGGCACGTCGACCACCGCGATGCCGCCGAGGTGCTCCGTGGACTCGACGAACGGCCCGTTGCTGAACCGGGGAGTCCCGCTCGAGGCGTCCACGCTGAACACGGGGCCCGCGTCGTCGAGGCCGCCGGTGAACACGAGCACGCCGGCCGCTCTCATCTCCGCCCGCAGCTCCATCGTGGCCTCCCAGATCTGGCGGAACTCGTCGTCCGTGTAATCCGGTACCCACTCGTCGTTGAACGCGATCAGATATTCGGTCATGTCGGTCCTCCTCAACCGAGCCGCCCCGGCGGCCGCCTCCATCTCTACTCCGGACGAGGCGAGCAGGGCCCGACCATCTTCACCGTGAAGGGGGTCCGGGCCTGGGATTCAATGGAGCGATGAGCACGAGTACGGCCTCGGCCGAGATCGACGCGATCATCGCGGGCGCCGGCGACTGGCGGGGGGAGACCCTGGCCCGGCTTCGTCAGGTCATCCTGAGCGCCGACGCCGACATCGCCGAGGCGATCAAGTGGCGGAAGCCCTCGAAGCCCGAAGGCGTCGCGACGTGGGTCTGCACCGGGAACCTGTGCATGGCCGACCTCCTGAAACGCGCCGTGCGGCTGACCTTCCCGAAGGGCGCCCGGATCGAGGACCCGACGGGACTCTTCAACGCGAGGTTGGACAGCAGTGCGGTGAGGGCGATCGACTTCTTCGAGGACTCACCGATCGACGACGACGCCCTGCGCCGGATCGTGAGATCCGCCGTCGAGATCGACCGCGAGCGCTGAACGAGGCGCGAGTCCCCGCCGATTCGCGTGTCACCTCCCGGCGTGTGATCCTTCGAGGATCCCGAGCGAAGGAGACGGACGGATGGCGAACAGCCCCTCGAGCTGGAACGACCAGGTGATCGCGGAGTTCCGCGCCAACAACGGCAGCGTCGCCCGGTTCGGGCGCAACCTGGTGCTCATCCACCACACCGGAGCGAAGTCGGGTGTGGAGCGCGTGGCCCCGGCCAGGGCCATCCGGCACGACCCCGACTCCTGGCTGGTCGCGGCGTCCAAGGGCGGTGCGCCGGACAACCCCGCCTGGTACCACAACCTCCTCGCCCACCCGGATGCGTACATCGAGACCCCGGACGACGGGACGGTCGCCGTGCACGCCGAGGAGCTGCACGGGGCGGAGCGCGACGAGGCCTGGGAACGCTTCAAGGAGGCGTCCCCGGGGTTCCGGGACTACGAGCGGAAGACGACCCGGGTCATCCCGGTGCTGGTGCTCCGCCGCAGGCACGAGTAGCCGGACAGGCCGCCGCCAGGCCCCCATCCCGGGCGTCTTCCGGCATAGCGGGCGCATTTTGGCGCCCGCTATGCCGGAGGACGTCCGTCAGTCGGGCTTGGCCGATCCGACCGCGTGGCGGCCGCGGGACCCGGACGCAGGTCCGTCCTCCATCCGCCAGGTGATCAGCTTCAACGATCCGTCGCCGGCCTGCACCGCGGTCGTGATGTTGTTCGATCCGGGTGTCGCGAGGGACACCTCGCCGACCTCCCCGGCCTGGTCGTCGCTGTCGCCCGTTCGGCTGATCGCCCCGCTGGCGGGATCGACGTCGAAGGCGATGAGCTTCAAGCATCCGTTGCCTGCGCGCACTGCGGCGACATAGCGCGTGTCGCTGAAGCGGGACAGGCAGATGCAGGTCGCGTCCCCTGCGAGGTCGTCGCTGTCCCCGAGTCGCTGGATCTGCGTGCCGTCGGGGGACACCGACCAGCTGATGAGCTTGAGGTGCCCGTTGCCGGCACGGACGGCGGTGACCAGACCGGCGATCGCGATCTCGCTGACCTGCCCGGCCTGCGAGCCGCTGTCCCCGAGCCGGGAGATGCTCGTGCCGTCCTCGGAGACCCCCCAGCTGATGAGCTCGAGGTCGCCGCTGCCGGTACGCACGGCCGTGATCGCGATGTCGTCCTGCACGGACAGGGCGATCAGGCCGACCTCACCGGCCTGGTCGTCGCTGTCCCCGAGGCGTGTGATGGTGCCGTCAGCGGCGTCGAGCCGCCAGCTGATCAGCTTGAGATCACCGGCACCGGTCCTCACCGCCGTGATCAGGTCGGCCGCGGACTTGGCGGGGCCGGGTTCGATGGCGATCAGGCTGGCCGTGCCCGCCTGGCCGTGGGTGTCCTTCAGTCGCGCGATGTCTCCGGAACCCGCGTCGTCGTTCCAGGAGATCAGAAGGAGATCGTCGCTGCCGTCCCGCACTGCGGTCACCGTCAGGTTCCGGTTGCGCGTCACGGCGATCTCGCTCACCGCTCCCGCCTGGTCGTCGCTGTCCCCGGTCCGGGAGACCGGGCCGGGTGCGCCCGTTCCCCAGTTGATCAGCTTGAGGTTCCCCGAACCGGTCCTGACCGCTGTGAGCGAGTAGAAGCCCAGTTCCTCGATGGCGATGTGCGAGGCCTCACCGGCGAGCGAGTCGCTGTCGCCGACGCGCGTGAAGGTGGTCATTCCCACCGTCCTTCTTTCAGAATCGGATGACGACGCGGCAGTACAGCCAGCCGCATTCCAGGCAGTAGCGCCGGCCACGCACGGTGATGCACCCGACCGTGAACCCGAGTGCGGCGGGGTCGCCTGGCCGCATGAGGACGAGGCTCTGTTCCTGCCGGCTCGCCGCTCCGGCGTCGTCCTCCCCGCCGTCCCAGAGGATCGCTTCCCCCTGCCATGCGGCGGGTGGCTGGAGACCGAGCTCGTCGACGAGGCGGCTGACGTCGTCGCCTGGCGCCGGCCGGCGGGCTGTCACGGCGCCGATGAAGGCGAAGAGGAACTGCTCGAGCTCTTTGACGTCCAGCAATGAGGACGCAAGCGGATCACCGTCGTCCATCGGGGCCTCCCGCGGGTGGCGCCGATGGTACGCCCGACCCCGCACGGGGCGGAAGCGTTGTTCCTGTTCACGGCTCGACCCCGCGGGGGAGCGGCGGCGGGACGCGACGCGGTCGCGGGGCATCCGCACCCGGCGGGTTCCGACCGGGGCGTCGGAGGATGGTGGTGTGAGGCGAGGACGCCGGCCGACCGGACGAGGCGCGCGCGCGGCGCTCCGGATCGCGCTCGTGGCGCTGGCGCTCCTCGTGCATCCGGTCCGCCCTCGCACCGACGGGCCGGGCGGTGCGACGACCGCCCACGTGTCGCGACCAGCGATCCGACCGTTCAGCCCGGCACTCCGTGCGGTCCGGAGGGTGCGTGGTCGGGCGGGCGCCCTCTACCGCGGCGCGGTCGTCCGCGGCCGCTGGATCGTCGTGCTCGCGTGGGTGGCGCTCGCCGCCGCGGTCTACACCACGCTTCCGAACGGGCACGCCGTGGGCGGGGACGCCGGATTCTCGAACCTGCTGCCCGCCGGCAGTCCGGCTCTCGCCGTGGAGACGCGGGCGCTCGCCGCATTCCGCGTGCCCGTGCTGTCCGGGACCACCGTGGTCGTGCGTCGCCCCGGCGGCCTCGACCTCGCCGACAGGGCGCGGATCGACGCGCAGGCCGTGAAGGTCACCCGCCCGTCGATCGAATCGGGGCCGAGCACCATCCCGAACCACGTCGTCGCAGCAGTGCCTGTCCCGCTCATCTCCCGCGACACGTCGGTCACCTACCTCTTCTTCTCACCGGGCACGTCGATCTGGCACTCCATGACACTGGCGCGCCACTACGCCGCCGATCTGAGGCGGCGGGGCGGTGACGCCTTCTCGACCTCGGTCACCGGATTCGTGCCGGCTCAGGTCGCGCAGGGGGAGCAGCTCGCCGCCGCGCTGCCGCTCTTCGAAGGAGCCAGCCTCGCCGTGATCGTCGCGGTCGTGGCGCTCACCTTCCGCTCGGTGCTCGCACCCGTGCTGGTCCTGCTCGTCGGCGGAGGCGGGTACCTCGTCTTCTACCGGGTGCTCGCCGGCAGCGCGGGGGAGTTCGGGCTCGCCGTCCCCCAGCAGCTCGAACCCGTGCTCGCGGCGCTCTTCATCGGCGTGATCACCGACTACTGCGTGCTGCTGTTCTCCACGTTCCGACGCGAGGTGCTCGCCGGCCGGGGCCGGTTCGACGGCGTGCGGGCGGCCCTCGGGGCCGACGCGCCCGTCGTCGCGGTCGCCGCCACCACCGTCGCCGGCGGGATCATCGCCCTGCTCGTCAGCCCGTTCGAGTTCTTCCGGTCCCTCGGGCCCGCCCTCGCGCTCACGGTGGCGGCCGCGGCCGTCGTCTCGCTGACGCTGACCCCCGCGCTCATGTCGCTCGTCGGTGCCCGCCTGTTCAGCCTGCGGGGCGGCGCGCATCTTCGGGAGCGGGCGGCGCGACGGGAGCGGCGAGGCTCGCGCCGCGATCGTCTCCCGGTCCGCGCGCTCCGGCGCCTCACGGCTCGGCGCGGCTTCGCGGCCACCGCCGTCGTGCTCGCCGTGACCGCGATGGCGGTCGCTGCCGCGCCGGTGCTGCATGCCCGGCTCTCGCTGTCGTTCACCGCGGGGCTGCCGGCGGACGACCCGGTCGCGGAGGGGGCGAGGGTGCTCGCCGCGGCCCACATCCGGGGCATCACCGCTCCCGTCGAGGTGCTCGTCGAAGGGCCGGGCGTGACCGCGGAGCGCGACGCGCTCGGACGGCTGCAGCGCGCCCTCGCGGCCCAGCCGGGCGTCGTGCGGGTGATCGGGCCCGGCGACAACCCGCTGCAGGATCCCCTGAAGGCCGAGCTCGGCATCGTGCTCGCCGCGAACGGGAACGCCGCCCGGTACGTGGTGGTGCTCGACAGCGATCCGCTCGGCGCCCGCGCCATCCGCGAGCTGCGGGGCCTTCAACGCACCCTGCCGCAACTCGTGCAGGACGCGGGCCTGGACGCGCGCGCCGACCTCACGGGGCAGACGCGCATCGCCTCCGAGGTCGCGGGCCTGACGAACGAGAGCCTCCGCGACACGCTGGTCGCCGCGCTGGTGATCGAGCTGGTCATCCTCGTGCTCTACCTGCGGTCGGTGCTGGCCCCGCTCGCGATCCTGCTGTCGGGGCTGCTCAGCATGGGGGCGGCCCTCGGACTCACCGTGCTCCTGTTCCAGGACGGCCTCGGCCAGTCCGGCCTCACCTTCTACGCCCCTTTCTCCACCGCCGTGCTGCTGCTGGCTCTCGGTTCCGACTACACCGTCTTCACAGTCGGTGCCATCTGGCGGGGAGCGCGCCGGTGGCCACTCCGGGAGGCCATCGTCCGCACGCTGCCGGGCACCGCCAAGGCGGTCACCGCCGCCGGCATCATCCTCGCGGGCACGTTCGCGGCGGTCGGCCTGGTACCGCTCGCCGCGTTCCAGCAGATCGCCTTCACCATGGCCGCGGGGCTGCTCATCGACACCGTGCTGGTGCGGCCCGTCCTCACGCCCGCGATCCTCTCGCTTCTCGGTCGCGCGGCGCTGTGGCCGTCCCGAGCGGGGTCGCTGCCGGCGGCGCCCGGCCGCGCCGGACGGTAGCCGAGGGGGGCTACTCGGCCAGGCTCCATTCCGAGCTGCAGCCGGAGCAGCTGGCGATCCAGGTGCCGCCGCGCCCCGCGCGGATGTCGACGTGCTCGCCGGAGCGGCACTCGGCGCACTGCACGAGCTCGTCGGCGTCCCCGGGACCGGTCATCGTCGCGTCTCGATGTGCATCACGATCCCCTCGCCCCGTTATTTGCAGGGCTGCAATAGGTCCGAAGGCTACTCCTGTCTCAGCGCGGTCCGTGCGGCAGGCGCCCGTGTCACATCCCGAGGACGAGGAGGTCGGACGCCGCCGGCTCGCCCGCGGCGTCGGCGAACATCCCGAGGGCGCGAAGCACCTGATCGCGCTCGTCCTGGGGGAGCGCGGCCACCACGCGGTCCAGCTCCGTCTGACGTTTCGCGGACACGTCTCCGACCAACCGGGTCCCGGCCGCGGTGATCGACACCAGGACCTCGCGGCGCGAGTCGGCACTCGCCGCGCGGCCCACCCAGCCCGCGGACTCGAGCCGGTCGAGCGCCCGGCTGAACGTCGACGGGTGCACGTCGAGCTGCGCGGCGAGACTGCCGACGCGGGTCGGCCCCCGCGTCTCGAGCAGCACCAGCACGCGGAACTGCGGGAGGCTGAGCTCCTCGAGCACCGGCGCCAGGCTGCGCGCCACGATGGCGAGCAGCGCGCGCGAGGCGCGCAACGCGGAATCCTGCGTGGTCAAGAGATCGCTCCGCTTCTCACGTGCCGTCCGGCCCGGGGGGCGGCGGCTTCAGCTCATAGGTGACCCAGTGGGTGGCGGTGGCCACCGCGTCGTAGAGACGTCGGGCGGTGTGGTTGTCGTCCGCGGTGATCCAGCTGACACCGGTCAGCCCGTCGGCGGCCGCGCGGGCGGCGAGATGCTCGATCATCGCCCGACCGGCGCCCCGGCCGCGTGCAGCCGGCGCGGTGAACAGGTCGTCGAGGTAGAGCTCGTGCGAGCCGGAGGAGGGATTCGCGACGCGCCGGTAGTGCGCGATCCCGACGACCTGGTCGTGGTCCACGGCGACGAGGCCGTGGACCTCGCCGCCGCTGTCGCGCAGCCAGCCCCAGACCCGGGCGATCACGTCCTCATCCGGGGCGAGCCGGTAGAAGTCGCGGTAACCGCGGAAGAGCTCCGCCCACGCCGCCCGGTCCGCATCGGCCACCTCGCGGACGCTGATACGGGTGTCGCTCACCCCCTTGATCGTAGGAGGCGGGCGGGGTGTCGTGGTGACCCGTCCACAGATCGCCCCGCGCCGAGGACCCCTTCCCGCGACTCCGTCGCCGCACGGCGGGCATCCTTGACCGGTGACCGACCACCCGCCCGTCCCCGAGGTCCCGGATCGACGGACGGTGCCGGCCGACCGGGCACCCGTCATCCGGCAGGCGCTCGCCGTCGCCGCAGCGACCAGCCTGTACGGGGTCAGCTTCGGGGCCCTCGGCGTCGCCAGCGGACTCACCGTCCTGCAGACCTCCGTGCTGTCCCTGCTGCTCTTCAGCGGCGGATCGCAGTTCGCCCTCATCGGCATCCTCGGCAGCGGCGGATCGGTGGGCGCCGCCGTCGCGGCGTCCTCGCTCCTCGCCGTGCGGAACGCCCTCTACGGCCTCCAGCTCGGCTCGACCATGCGGCCGGCGGGCTGGCGGCGGCTCGCGATCGCTCAGCTGACGATCGACGAGTCCACCGCGGTCGCGGTGTCACAGTCCGCACGGCCGTTGCGTCGCGTGGGGTTCTGGGTCACCGGGCTGGGCGTCTACATCGGCTGGAACGTGATGACGCTCCTGGGGGCGTTCGCCGGCAACGCCCTCGGGGACCCGAGGCGGTACGGACTCGACGCCGCCGCATCCGCCGCGTTCCTCGCGCTGCTCTGGCCCCGGCTCCGGGCGCGCGAGCCGATCGCGATCGCCGTCGTCGGCGGGGTCGTGACGACGCTGCTCGTCCCCGCGATCCCGCAGGGGCTGCCCGTGATCGCCGCCGCCGTGGCCGGCTCCGTCACCGCCTGGTTCTGGCCGAAGCGCTGGACCGCCCGCGCGGCGGGAGCCGCCGAGTGAGCACCTGGATCGCGGTGCTGGCGTCGTCCCTGATCGCGTTCGCCATCAAGCTGTCCGGCTACACCGTTCCGCCGGCGCTGCTGCAGGAGCCGCGCACGCTCCGGGTGACCGAGATGCTCCCGGCCGCGCTGCTCGCATCGCTCGTCGTGCTGCAGGGGTTCTCCTCCGGCCAGCACCTCGTGCTCGACGCTCGGGCCGCCGGACTCGTCGTCGCGGCCGGCGCCCTCCTGCTGCGCGCGCCGTTCATCGTCGTGGTGACACTCGCCGCGGTCACGGCGGCCCTTCTGCGGATGCTCGGGTGGGGATGATTCCCCCCGCGACGCGCCGGAGAGGGCCTGGACGCGGGCCCCGCGGGCACACATCCTGATCGGATGAGAACCCGCCTCGCCCTCGCCGCCGTGCTCGGAGTCGCCCTGGTGGGGGTTCTCGCGCCGACCCCGGCGTTCGCGGCCCAGCAGGGCAAGCCCGGCGGCTCCGCCGCGACGGCGTCGGTGACGACCGGGGCGGACATCTCGTGGGCCCAGTGCGGACGGAAGACGCCGTCGGGTCAGGGCTTCGGCATCGTGGACGTGAACGGCGGAACCGCCTCGACCTTCAACCCCTGCCTCCCGGCCGAGATCACCTGGGCGAGCTCGACGAGCGGGTCGACGCCGCAGCCCCGGTTGGCGTTCTACGTCAACACGGCGAATCCGGCGGGCGAGGGGTCCTGGTGGCCGACCTCCGACTCGGATGCGCCGAAGCCCGGGGCCGCGCCGTACCCGACGGGGGCGCTGCCGGTCAGCACCGTGACGTACCCGGGCGGCGGGGAGGTCGGCTGCACCACGGTGAACAACGCGCCCAGCTACAGCAGCGCCTGCGCCTACGTCTACGGCTACTTCCGGGCGGAGCAGGCCGTCGAGTGGGTCCATGAGCAGGCCTCCGACATCGCGCTCCCCACGACCCGCTGGTGGCTCGACGTCGAGACCATGAACACCTGGCAGGCGGACACCCGCTCGAACGCGGCCTCGCTGGCGGGCGCGGCCGCCTACCTCGGGAGCGTCGGAGCGGGCGTCGGCGTGTACTCGACCACCGCGCAGTGGACGAGCATCGTCGGCGGCACGGGCGCGGCCATCCCGGCACTGCCCAACGGCACCCCGAGCAACCTGGTGGGACTCGACGAGTGGGGCGCGGGCGCCTCGTCCCAGAAGGGCGCGGTGTCCAACTGCACCACAGCCAAGCCTTTCACCGGCGGCACGAACCGCCTGATGCAGTACGTCTCCAACAACACGGACTACGACGTCTCCTGCGCGGGGTACTGAGCCGAGGGGGGACTCGAGGCGCCTGAGCGACGGTCGGTATGGAGCGGGGCGAGCTGCTGCGCCGACTCGCGGCGCAGCTCGCCGAGCGGCGCCCGGGACATCCCCTTCGCGTCGGGATCGACGGCCCGAGCGGAGTCGGTAAGACCACGTTCGCGGGGGATCTCGCCTCGGCGGTGCGTGCGACCGGGCGCCCCGTGCGCCACATCGACTCCGACGGCTTCCATCACGTCCGTGCCTTCCGGTACCGGCAGGGCCGCACCTCGCCGCGCGGCTACTACGAGGACGCCTACGACTTCGACTCCCTCCGCGACCTCGTGCTCGTGCCCCTCGGCTCGGGCGGGTCGAGGCGCTGCGCGACGAAGGTGCACGACCTGGTGAGCGACGCCGTGGAGCGCCGGTGGGCCGACGTCCCGGGCGAGGCGGTCGTGATCTTCGCCGCCACCTTCGTCCAACGCGGGGAGCTGCGCGGGTTCTGGGACGAGGTGATCCACCTCGACGCCCCCGAGTCGGTCGCGCAGGGGCGGGGCGTGGAGCGCGACGCCGACGCGCTCGGGGGAGCCGCTGCGGCACGGGCCGCCTACGAGTCGCGGTACACGGCCGCGTACCGGATCTACGAGGCCGAGGAACGGCCGGCCGAGCGCGCGAGCGTGCTGATCGACCACACGGACCCGCGGGTTCCGGAGATCCTGCGGGCAGGGGACCGGACCACCTGACCGCCGGGCCATGCCCGGGACGGCGGTGGCAGGTCCGGCGTGTCCGCGCGCGACTCCGGGGCGCGGGCGCCTCCTCCGCTTAGCGTCGGAGCGTCCGGGGCCGGAAGGAGCAGCGTGACCCACTCGTCCGCGCCGTCCGCGACCCGCGTGCTCCGCCTGGCGGCCCTCGCGGTCCCGGTGGCGGTCGTGCTGATGGTCGCGGCGGTGGCCGGCGGGATCGGCTCCGTGCTGGTGGTGGCAGGACTCGTCGGGCTCGTCGTGGGCGGCCTCGCGCTGCAGCGTGGAGGCGGTCGGCTCCTCCGGTTGCGTGGCCGGCCGGCCACGTGGGTGGTGACCGGTGCGGCCCTGCTCACCCTCGTCGTCGGCACGACGGCCTACGGCGCCACGCATCCGTCCTCGCCGCGAGCGCCGGTCGCCGTGGCCACCGCATCGGTACGGACGTCGGCGGCTGCCGCGCCCACGCCGAGCGTGGTCGCCCCGGTCGTCGTCGCCACCTCGCGCGCCGCTCCCGCTCCTCCCCGCACCGCCGCCCCGACGGGAGCGCCCGGCTCGGCGCTCGCGGTGCTCGCCGCACTGCCCGTGAAGGGCCGAGCGCCGATGACCGGGTACGCCCGTGTGGCGGATTTCGGCACGGCGTGGCTCGACGTGGACCGAAACGGCTGCGACACCCGCAACGACATCCTGCGTCGCGACCTCGTCGACACGACCGGGAGCGGCTGCCGTGTGCTCACCGGCCTGCTCGACGACCCGTACACCGGCGAGGCGATCCACTTCGTCCGCGGCGAGAGCACGAGCGCCGCGGTCCAGATCGATCACGTCGTGTCGCTGGGCGACGCGTGGCAGACGGGCGCGCAACGCCTCTCGCAGGCGGCGCGGGTCGACCTCGCGAACGACCCCATCAACCTCTTCGCCGTCGACGGACCGACGAACGAGCGCAAGGGCGACGGGGACACGGCGACGTGGCTGCCCCCGAACCGGGCCTTCCGGTGCACCTACGTCGCGCACCAGGTCGGCGTGAAGAAGGCGTACGGCCTCTGGGTGACGGCGGCGGAGAAGGCCGCGATGCAGCGCGTCCTCGCGACGTGCCCGACGGTGCGGGCGCCGGTCTCGCAGGTGTCCTCCGTCGTGCTCCCCGTCGCGGCCGCGCCCGCAGCTCGGCCCGCGGCCGCGAAGCCCACGTCGGTGCCCCCGTCCGTGGCCCATCCGGACGCCGGGGTCGTGCATCCGGGCGCCTTCTGCTCGCCCGAGGGGGCGATCGGTCGTACCGCGAAGGGCACGGCGATGACCTGCAGGACGTCGGCCACCGACAGCCGGGATCGCTGGCGCTCGAGCTCCTGATACTCGCGGGTCCGGCCGGCTCGCGGCTCGCCGCCGCTGCTCAGGTGGCGCCCAGTGCATTGCCGGGTGGCGGAGGGATCGTTGTATCCGGCCAATGATCCGGGCCTGCCGTGAGGCGGAGCCGGATGGGGAGGGTGACATGAGCGGGATCGGAGCGACCGAGGTGCTCGCCTTCGCGCAGCGGACCAGCGAGACCGGCGTCTTCCTCAGCGGACTGATCGGCCTCGTCGTCGTCGTCGTGCTGCTCGTCGGCGCCGTGCTCCTCGTGCGCAGCCGGCACGGCTGACCGAGCCGTCGCTCCGCGCCTCGCGGTCGACGGGACGCTGAGCGACACCCCCGTCAGCCGTTCCGCCTCGGCGGTCAGTCGCTGCTGCACGTCGCGGTCGTGCGAAGCCCTCGAGGAGCCGACGGCGACGGGGGCGCCCCGCATCTCGCCGGGCCCGTTCGGCCCGATGTACGAGCCCCCGGGGAGATCGCCGACGGTCGCGGCGTACAGGACCGGGAGCGCGCCGCCGTCCGGTGGCTGCCCGAAGCCGTTGATGACCACGACGGAGATCGCCTCCACCCACGGCGGCATGTGCAGGCCGCGGGTGAGCGCGGTGCTGGCGACGCCGGGATGCGCGGCGACGGCCCGCAGCGGGGATCCGGCCGCGGTGAGGCGGTGCTGCAGGTCGTAGGCGAACATGAGGTCCGCGAGCTTCGACTGCCCGTACGCGCCCCATCTCGAGTAGCGGCGCTGCGTCCAGTTCAGGTCGTCGAGCGCGATCCGCCCGATCCGGTGGGCCTGGCTGGAGAGCATCACGACCCGGTCGGTGAGCCGGTCGAGCAGAAGCCCGGTCAGCGCGAAGGCGCCGAGGAAGTTCGTGGCGAGCTGCAGCTCGAAGCCGTCGACGCTCCGGGCCTCGTCGACCGCCATGATCCCCGCGTTGTTGATGAGCACGTCGATCGGTCGGTCGAGCCCGTCCGCGAACGCCCGCACCGAGGCGAGTGAGGCCGTGTCGAGCTCGCGGACCTCGGTGCTGCCGTCGATCCGGGCAGCGGCCTCGCGACCCCGCTCCAGGCTGCGGCAGGCGAGCACGACGTGCGCCCCTGCGCCGGCGAGCCGGCGGCTCACGGCGAAGCCGATGCCGCTGTTCGCTCCGGTGACGACGACCGTGCGGCCGGTCTGATCGGGGATCGGAAAGGAGGGGCTGGAGGTCATGAGCGGTGTCTAATCGGCCCACCTGACCGTCGGGTGCGCTCCCGTGGTCGTCCCGAAAGCGCCCCGCCGGCGTGGAGGTAGCGCGTCGGACGCCTTCGGCGGGCTCCCGGCCGGCGTCGACCTCGCGAGGGGAAGCGGCGGACCGGGTGTCCACCTGGCGCCCGGCGCGCATATCGGATCCACGCCTGCTGACGCCACAGCGACACGCCGACGATTCGATACCGGTTTGTGATCGTGTGAATTTGCCCTTAGTCTCACTGGGCTCGCCGGGATGCCGCCAGACAGGTATCAGCGGAACCCCCATCCCCGCGAGAAGTACGCCCGGTGCTGCCACGCTTCGCGCTGCCCACATGCAGCACCGCAACGACCTCTAATTCGTCAGGGTGGGCAGCGGCGCAACGACATCCGGGGACGGAACGAGCGTCGGCGGACCCGCTGGAGCACGTACATGAAGATCCTGTCCAACACCCGTGCCGCCGCGGGGGGCCTCGCTCTGGCCGCCCTCACCGTGGTCGGCGTCGGCCTCACTGCCGCGCCCGCCAACGCGGCCTCCGAGTCCACCTGGGACGCCATCGCGCAGTGCGAGAGCAGCGGCAACTGGTCCATCGACACCGGCAACGGCTACTACGGCGGCCTGCAGTTCAGCCTCAGCACCTGGCACGCCTTCGGCGGCTCGGGCAACCCTGCTGACGCGAGCAAGTCCACCCAGATCGCGATCGCCGAGAAGGTGCTCGCGAGCCAGGGCTGGGGCGCATGGCCCGCCTGCTCCGCGCAGCTCGGCCTCTCCGGTCACAGCGGCTCGGTCTCGGGCGCCTCGAGCAGCTCCTCGGACTCCTCGAGCTCGTCCTCGTCCGACTCGTCCTCGTCCGACTCCTCGAACTCGTCCTCGTCGAGCTCCGACACGTCGAGCTCGTCGTCCGACTCCTCGAGCTCGTCCGACTCCTCGTCGTCGAGCACCTACACGCCGCGTCACGTCAGCGTGAAGCTGTCGGGCAAGACCTACACGGTCCGCTCGGGCGACACCCTCTCGAAGATCTCCGCCAAGCTCCACACCCACGGCGGCTGGCAGCTGCTCGCCGACGCGAACGCGTCGACGATCTCGGACCCGAACCTGATCTTCCCGGGTCAGAAGCTGCACCTCCCGGCCTGATCCGCTCGCAGCATCACGACGCCGGCCGGACCGCTCCTCGCGGGCCGGCCGGCGTCGTTGCGCCGCGTGACCCGCCGTGCAGGACCGCCCCGCCACGCACTCGTAGGCTGAGGCGGTGACCGCGTCCCCCTCCGCCGCCCCCCGCGGGGAGTCGCCGGCCGGCGGCACGTTCGAGACGTTCGACGAGGCGTCCTTCCGGCAGGTCCTCGCCCGGTTCGCGACCGGTGTGGTGGTCGTGACGGGGACCGCGGGGGACGGACCGGTGGGCCTCACCTGCCAGTCCTTCTCGTCGCTCTCCCTCGATCCGCCGCTCGTGCTGCTCAGCACGGCGCGGACCTCGAGGACCTGGCCGCGCATCGAGGCGAGCGGCCGGTTCGCGGTCAACGTGCTCGGCGACGACCAGCGGGACCTCAGCGAACGCTTCGCCGTCAGCGGGGGAGACAAGTTCGCGGGGGTCGCGTGGCGGCAGGGGGCCCTCGGGAACCCTCTGCTCGACGGGGCGATCGCCCACCTGGAGTGCGACGTGCACGCGGTGCACGACGGCGGCGATCACGTCATCGTGATCGGTCGCGTGCGCGCGCTCGAGGCTCCCGGCCTCGAGGAGCGTGCGCCGTTGGTCTACTTCCGCAGCGCCTACCGCACGCTCGCCGGCTGAGGCGATCGGCTCAGTACCAGTACGGGACGTGCGACGTCTCGAACGACAGCGCGCCGCACGGGCTGCCGTACCGGCCCTGGATGTAGCCGAGGCCCCAATCGATCTGGGTGGCCGAGCTGGTGCGCCAGTCGCCGCCGGCGCTCGCCATCTTGTCGCCGGGCAGGGCCTGCGGGATGCCGTACGCCCCCGACGAGGTGTTGTAGGCGTCCCATTCCCAGCCGGACTCGATGTTCCAGAGCCGCACCAGGCAGTCGAACTGGGAGGAGTCCCAGCCGTAGGCGGCCATCCGGCCCTGGGCGTAGCTCTGAGCTCCCGCGGGGGAGAGCGAGCCGGGTCCCGCGGAGGCGCTGCCGAGGGACTCGTCGGCCCCGCCGCCGTTGCCGGCCGCGGCGGCCGCGGCCTTCGCCGCCTGGGCCGCCGCGTAGGACGCCTGGAGTGCGCTCGAGGTGGCCTGAAGCGACCGCAGCTGCGCCTGCAGCGTCGCCGTCCGCGCCCTCGTCGCCGCGACCTGCCGGTCCGCCGCCGCTTGGGCCGCCTTGGCGCGGTCCGAGAGGTGCCTCGCCGTCGCCGCCAGGCGGTCCCGGATCACCGCCTGGGCCTTCGCCTGGTCGCCGAGCGCGGTGGCGGTGCGCTCGTCGGCCACGGCCTGGCGCAGCAGCGCCGCCGACGAGTCGCCGATCTGCGACAGCGCGCCCAGCCGGTACAGCAGCGACCCCGAGTGCGTGCCGGACAGCCACACGGAGAGCGTCGGATCCCCGCTGCGATAGAGCTGCGTGGCCACGCTGCCGGCGGTCCGGCGGGCCGCCGTCGCCTTGGCCTCCGCCGCGGCCGCCTGCTGCTGCAACGACGCCAGCGCCTTCTGGGCCGCCTTCACCTGTGTCTCCGCGGCCTGGTACGCGGCCTCGGCCTTGATCGCGGCGGCGCCCAGTGCGGCGGCCGTGCTCTCCAGCGACGCCAGCACGCCCTCGATCCGCTTGACCTCCGCGGCCTTCGCGGCGGCGTCGTGCTTCGCGTGCTGCACCTCGGCCCAGGTGGGATCGCCGCCGGGGAGGGCGGACGCGGCCGGTGCGAGGAGCGCTCCGACGGTCAACGCGGCCGCGGCCGCCGATGCCGCGCCGAACCACCGCTTCCGAGCCCGCATCCGCTCAGGCTAGGACGGGTGGGCGCCCCCGTCGTCGTGGGCACGGGGCGCGGCGCGAACCCGGATCAGCGGTACGTCTTCACGACGCGCCAGGCGTCGTCGCAGAGCAGCACGTCGAAGACCAGGGTCTCCGTTCCGTCACCGCTCGTGCCTTGGAAGCGCCAGCCCCGAACCGGCAGCGGATGCGTGAGCAGCACGCCGAGCGCGTCCTCGATGCGGGTCGGCGCATCGGTGACTCGGTAGCGGCGCGCGTGCCAGTCGAGCGCCACGGGGACGCCACGCTCGGTCGTGGCGAGGAGCGCTCCGCCATCGGTCCCGGTCGTCGTGTCGCTCATCGCGCGCCTCCTGCCGTCGAACACGTGTTCGAGGGCATCATGCTAGATCGCGCCGCTGCATCGGCGCAACGGCGAGGAGCGCCGGTGCGGTGGAATGGGCACATGAGCCGTCAGGTGATCGCCCCGCGATACGGGGACCCGGGAGTTCTGGAGGTGCGCGAGCGGGAGGTCGCGCCGCCCGGTGCGGGGCGCGTGCTGATCCGGATGCGCGCCGCGGGGGTGAACCCCGCGGACACGAAGCAGATCGCCGGCCTCTTCGGTGACGATCCCGCGAAGCTTCCGCTCCGGCCGGGCAGCGAGATCGCCGGGGTCGTCGCGGCCGTCGGCGAGGGCGCCGTGGGGAGCGACGGCCCCATCGAGGTCGGCCAGGAGGTCGTCGCCTACCGGGTGGTGGGCGGCTGGGCGGACGACGTGCTCGCGAAGGCGGAGAACGTGTTCCCGAAACCCGGTCCGGCGTCCTTCGCCGCTGCGGCCAACCTGCTGCTCGCCGGGACGACCGCGGCCCACCTCGTCGACGCGGCGAGCGTGCGCGACGGCGACGTGGTGGTCGTCCACGGCGCCTCCGGTGGCGTGGGCACCCTCGCCCTGCAGCTCGCCCGGATCGCCGGTGCCCGGGTCCTCGGCACGACGAGCGACCGGAACGCCGACCTGGTCCGCCGGCTCGGCGCCGAGCCGGTGCGCTATGGAGACGGCCTGGTGGACCGCCTCCGGGAGCTCGCCCCGGGCGGCATCGACGCCGCCCTCGACTGCGTCGGGACCGACGAGGCCGTCGCGGCGTCGCTCGCGCTCCTGCACGACCCAGGGCGTCTTGCGACGATCGTCGCGTTCGAGCCCGTGCTCGCAGCAGGGGGCAAGGCGCTCGGCACGGGGCCCGGCGCCGACCCGGGAACCGCCTTCCGGAACGCGGCACGGGCGCGGCTGATCGCGCTCGCCGAGGACGGACGGATCGAGGTCCCCATCGCCGCCACCGTGCCGCTCGCGCAGGCGGCCGAGGCGCTCCGTGCCCTGGCCCGAGATCATCCGGGAGGCAAGCTCGCGCTCGTGCCGTGAGGCGTCGGGGGCGCCCGCTACCGTGAAGCGGTGCCCGACCGCCACGTCGCTCCCTACGGGGAGTGGGAGTCCCCGCTCGACGCCGCCGCACTCGCCGAGGGAGCGCACCTCCCGGCCGAGGCCGCATACGTGAGCGGGGTGGCGTGGTGGTCCGAACCCATCTCGCGGGAACGCCTCGTGTCGCTGTTCCGCGCCGGCCCCGACGGCCGGCCCGAGCGCCTGCTGCCCGCGCCCTGGAACGTCCGCAGCCGGGTGCACGAGTACGGCGGCGGGGCGTGGACCGCCGTCGACGGCGGCGCGGTGTTCGTCCACTTCGACGACCAGCGGCTGCGGCGCGTCGACGGCTCCGGGGCGGATCCGGTCCCGCTCACCCCCGCGGCGCCGGCCACGCGGTACGGCGGCCTCCGGTCGCACGGTGACGCGGTGCTCGCGATCCGCGAGACGGCGACCGGCGAGGGCCCGACCGACGTCGAGCGGGACATCGTCCTCGTTCCGCTGGACGGCCGCGCGGCGGGCGACGCGGGCGCGGTGACGAGCGTCGTCGCCGGGTCCCGGTTCCTCGCCCAGCCGGCCGTGTCGCCCGACGGCCGGCGGCTGGCCTGGATCGCCTGGGACCACCCGAGCATGCCGTGGGACGGGACGGAGCTCCGCGTGGGCGACCTCGTCGACGGGCGCGTGAGCGAGTGGCGCACCGTGCTGGGGGGCCCGCACGAGTCCGTCCTCCAGCCGGAGTGGCTCGACGACGGCACGCTCGCCGTGATCTCGGACCGCACCGGCTGGTGGAACCTGTACCGCCTGCCTCTCGACACGGGCACACCCGAGCCTCTCCAGGCCGAGGAACGCGAGACGGGCGGCCCCCTCTGGGTGCTGGGCCAGCGCTGGTACCTGCCCACCGGCGACGGGCGCATCCTCGCGACCTCGACGCTCGGCACCGACGAGCAGGTGCTCCTCGATCCGGCGACCGGCGAGCGCCGCACGCTCCGCGGCGACCGGTCGCGCACCGAATGGTGGGCGGTCTCGGACGGGCGTGCTCTGCTCATCGACGACGCCGCGAGCGAGCCCGGCGGCCTCCGGGAGCTCGACCTCGCCACCGGCGAGTACCGCACCCTCCGCGCCGCCTTCGAGGGCATGCCCCTCGACCTCTTCCCGGGCGCCGAGCTGCGTGACGTCGACGGCGTCCACGCGGTCGTGCACCGCCCGAGCAACCCCCGCTTCCGGGCGCCGGAGGGCGGGCTGCCCCCCTTCGTCGCCTTCGTGCACGGCGGGCCGACGGCGCAGGCCGGGGTCGGCCTCGACCCGGCGGTCGCCTACTACACGAGTCGCGGCATCGGCGTCGTCGACATCGACTACGGCGGTTCGACCGGTTACGGGCGCGCGTACCGGGAACGGCTGCGCGGCCAGTGGGGTGTCGTCGACGTCGCGGACGTCGTCACCGTCATGACCGGGCTCGCGGAGGCGGGCGTCGCGGACGCCGCGCGGCTCGCCATCGAGGGCGGTTCGGCCGGCGGATGGACGGTGCTCAGCGCCCTGACGTCGACCGACGTGTTCGCCTGCGGGGTCTCCCGGTACGGGGTCGCGGACGCCGTCGCGCTCGCCACGGACACGCACGACTTCGAGGCCCACTACATGGACGGTCTCATCGGCGCCTACCCCGAGGCCGCCGACCGGTACGCGGCCCGGGCACCGATCAACCACGTCGAGACGCTGACGACCCCCGTGCTGCTGCTCCAAGGATCGGACGACCGGGTCGTGCCGCCGGCCCAGTCGCAGGCGTTCCGTGACGCGCTCGCCGCGCGCGGCATACGCCACGCCTACATCGAGTTCCCGGGCGAGGGGCACGGCTTCCGGGGCAGGGAGGCCATCATCCGCGCGAAGGAGGCGTCCCTCGCGTTCTACGGGGCCATCCTCGGCTTCGTTCCGCCCGGGGTGCCCGCGCTCGACCTCGACTGACGGGAAGGCGGACGGCCCGCCGCTCGTTGCACCTCCCATCCGATCCCCGAGAGGACCTCATGACCGACACCGCCACCGCCCCCGCGACCGCCGAGGAGCGCCACCAGCGCTTCCACACCCTCCGGGAGCAGTCGGTGGCGACGCCGACCGGCTTCCTCGCGCTCGTCAACACGCAGTGGGTGAGCGAGGAGCAGACGATCTGGGGCGTGCCCGGCACGTGGCTGCCGCGGCCCGCCGGCGAGTCCGGGCTCGTCGTGCGTGCCGCCGCTGCCGACGGCATCGTGGTGGACGGCGTCGCGGTCGACGGCGAGGCGGTCGTCCGCGGCAAGGACGACCCCGAGCCGAGCTCGGTCGTGTTCGACGACCACACCGTTGGCACCGTCATCCGCGGCGAGGACGGTCAGTACGCGCTGCGGGTCTGGGACGCCCGGTCGGAGGACGTGCAGCGCTTCGGCGGCATCTCCACGTTCCCCTACAACCCCGCCTGGGTGGTGCGGGGGACGTTCACGCCGAACCCCGAGGGCACGACGGTGGGCTTCTCCCACCTGAAGGACGACGGCGCCACGCGGGAGCTGCCGGTTCCCGGCGACATCGCGATCACGATCGAGGGCGCCGAGTACCGCCTCGCCGCGTTCCGGGACGGGAAGCGCCTGCAGCTCGTGTTCGCCGACGCGACGAGCGGCGAGGACACGTACGGGGTGGGCCGGTTCCTCTTCCTCGCGCCGAACCCCGACGGGTCGATCACGCTCGACTTCAACTACGCGGTGCTGCCGCCCTGCGCCTTCAGCTACAACTTCAACTGCCCGCTCCCGCCGAAGCAGAACCGGTTCCCGTTCCGCATCGAGGCCGGCGAGAAGCAGGTGCTCGACAAGGACGGCGAGCCGCTGCACTGAGCCCTCTGTCCGACCGGCGGCCTACCGTCGAGCCGTGACCCTCACCGCGACGGACTCCGAGCGCGACGGGGCCGCCACCGCGGCCCCGTACGTCGTCGTGGACGCCGTCGGCGAGAAGGCGCGCACCCGGGCGCTCGACGCCGGCGGTCGCGTCCTCGACGAGCGGCTCCTGCCGCCGGACGCGCTGGCCGCCCACGTCGCGTCATGGGAGCGGCGACGGCCCCGGTGGGTGTGGGACACCGCGGCGGCCTACCCGACCCTGCTCGATGCGGGCGTCCGTGTCGAGCGCTGCCACGACCTCCGTCTCGCCCGTGCCATCCTCCGCCGTGCGTCCGCGACGGCGGCGCGGTTCGCCGGGGTGCCCGTCGACGGATGGGACGACCTGCCCGCCGACCAGCGCGTCGCCCCCGTCGCGCTCTTCGGGCTCGAACCCGCCGCCGCGCCCACCGATGCGGTGGCGGAGTTCGATCGCCAGGCCGCCGCCATCGACGCGGCGCCGAACCCGGGGGCGCTGCGCCTGCTCGTCGCCGCCGAATCGGCCGGCGCGCTCGCCGCCGCGGAGATGTGGCACGCCGGCCTGCCATGGCGGGCGGACGTGCACGAGCGCATCCTCGAGGAGCGGCTCGGCCCGCGCGCCCGCGACGGGGTCCGGCCCGCGGTGCTCGAGGCGCTCGCAGGGCGGATCCGACAGGCGCTCGGCGCGCCGACCCTCAACCCGGACTCGCCCGTCGAGCTGGTGAAGGCGCTGCGCGCCGCCGGTCTCGCGGTCGAGACCACGCGGTCCCGGGAGCTGGCGGTCCTCGAGCATCCGGTCGTCCCGCCCCTGCTCGAGTACAAGAAGCTGTCCCGGCTCGCGAGCGCGAACGGGTGGCACTGGCTCGACACGTGGGTGGCGGACGGGCGGTTCCGTCCCGACTACGTCGTCGGGGGAGTCGTCACCGGGCGGTGGGCCACCCGCAACGGCGGTGCCATGCAGCTGCCGAAGCAGATCCGCTCGGCCGTCGTCGCCGACCCCGGGTGGCGCCTCGTGGTGGCGGATGCGGCCCAGCTGGAGCCGAGGGTGCTGGCCGGCATGGCGCAGGACCGCAGCATGGCGCAGGCGGGCCACGGGCGGGACCTCTACGACGGCATCGTCGCAACGGGCGCCGTGGCGGACCGCAGCGCCGCCAAGTACGGGATGCTGGGCGCCCTCTACGGGGCCACGCAGGGGGCAGGCGGCCGCCTCGTCCCGCGCCTCGCGCAGCGCTTCCCGCAGTCGCTCGGCCTCGTCGAACGCGCCGCACGGCTGGGCGAGCGCGGCGGCACGGTCTCCACGCTGCTCGGGCGCACCTCACCGGCGCCGTCGGAGCAGTGGCGCGCGGCCCAGCAGGCGGCCGCCGACCTCGACGCCGATGCGCCCGCCCTGCGGCGCGCCCGGTCGCTGGCGCGCGACCAGGGCCGGTTCACCCGCAACTTCGTGGTGCAGGGCACGGCGGCGGAGTGGGCCCTCTGCTGGATGGCGGAGCTCCGCAAGCGCCTCTGGGCGCTCGGCTCCGGTCCGCTTCGGGAGCGGCCGCACCTCGTCTACTTCCTCCACGACGAGGTCCTCGTGCACACGCCCGAGGCCGTCGCCGAGGACGCGGCGCACGCGGTCCGGGAGGCGGCCGCCACCGCCGGGAGGCTGCTGTTCGGCGACTTCCCCATCGATTTCCCCCTCGACATCTCCGTGGTGGACTCGTACGCCGACGCCTGAGGCCGCATCCGGCGGATCCGCAGCCGCGGCGGCGTTCAATGCGGGCATGACGAACGAGATCCCCCGGACCGCCCGCCGCGTCCTCGCACCCGAGTACGGCGGACCCGACGTGCTCCGCGTCGTCGAGGAGGACGTCGTGCAGCCCGGCCCCGGACAGGTGATGATCGCCGTGCGGGCCGCCGGCGTGAACCCCGCGGACTACAAGGGGTTCTCGCGCCGGGCGAACGCCGACCCCGACGCGCTCCCCATCAAGCCGGGCTACGAGGTCGCAGGCGTCGTGGCCGCCCTGGGTGCGGACACGGAGCTGGCATCCGGCGGGGGAGCGGTCGGCGACCCGGTGCTCGCCTTCCGCGTCTCCGGCGGCTACGCCTCGGTCGTCACCGTGCCCGCGAAGGACGTGTTCCGCAAGCCGGACGCCATCGACTTCCCGGCGGCGGCGAACCTGCTGCTCGTCGGCGCGACGGCGGCCGACATGCTGCGCGCCGTCGACGCCCGGGACGGGGAGACGATCCTCGTGCACGGCGCGTCGGGCGCGGTCGGCGTCAGCCTGCTGCAGCAGGCGCGGCGGCGGGGGATGCGGGCGATCGGCACCGCGGCCCAGCGCAACTTCGAGATGGTGCGCCGGTTCGGCGGGGAGCCCGTCGCCTACGGGCCGGGCCTGGAGCAGCGGGTGCGGGACCTCGCTCCGGACGGCGTCACCGCCGCGTTCGACTGCGTCGGCACCGATGAAGCCGTCGACGTGTCGCTCGCCCTCGTGCCGACGGCGCGGATCGTGACGATCGCAGCCTTCCAGCGTGCCCAGCGGGACGGCATCCGGGTCGTCGGGGGCGGCATGCCGGAGAGCGCGGCCTTCCGGGACAGCGTGCGGCCCGACCTGATCGCGCAGGCCGCGGCCGGACAGCTCGTGGTGCCCGTCGCCCGCACCTACCCGCTCGAGCAGGCCGCCGAGGCGCTCACGTTCCTCGCCGACGGCCATCCCGGCGGGAAGCTCGCCCTGATCCCGTGATCGCGGCGCGTCGCTCCTCCCGGAGCCGCCCATCGGGTGATGGTGGAGAGGACCTCGCCTCCACCGTCGCACGGGCGGGCCTTCCCGGGTGCGGCGCGCCGTCCGGTGCCGTCTCGCCTTGTCATTCCGGCGTGTCGTCGGGCATACTTCCGGGGAGTCGAATAGGGCTCCGCTAATTTCATAAGCGGTGGCATCGGTTCATCCGTTCACCAGGTCGTTGGGGAAGACGCATCTGTTCGAACGGAGGACGAATCCATGGTCACCACCTCCGCCCGGGGCGTGCTGTACGTGCACTCGTCGCCTCGCGCGCTCTGCCCCCACGTCGAGTGGGCGGCCGGTCGCGCGATCGGCCGTGCCGTCAGCTTCACCTGGGCTGATCAGCCGGTGCTCCGCGGTTCGCAGCGCACCGACTTCTACTGGGAAGGCGCGCCGGGCACCGGTGCCGCCATCGCGAGCGCGCTCCGAGGCTGGGAGCACCTGCGCTTCGAGGTCACCGAGGACCCCCGCGACGGCGTCGACGGCAGCCGCTGGCTGCACACCCCCGACCTCGGCATCTTCCATGCTCAGACGGACGCGGCGGGCAACGTCGTCATCCCGGAGGACCGGATCCGCAACGCCATGGAGGCGGCCGGCACGAGCATCATCGAGCTCCACCGGGAGCTCCGCCTCGCCCTCGGGCAGGCGTGGGACGACGAGCTGGAGCCCTTCCGGCACGCCATCGGGACGTCCTCCGTCACCTGGCTGCACCGCTCCGCGGTCTGACCCGTCGGGCGCGACACGCCCGGTATGACATCCGTGTAACTCAACGGCGTGTCGTGTGGTCGGGTGCAGCCCCTGCAGATACCGTTTTTGTGTCAGCGGATGCGAATTCTTCAGTGTTCGGGCTGTATGGGTAGCGGCCCTCGAACCTCAGCATCTTGCGGCAGAAGAGCCCCCGTCCGGATGGGTACCGGCCGGGGGCTCTTCCCTGTCCACGACGTCCTTCGCTCCCGGATCGACCGGCCTTCTCATCCCTGTCGGGACGACTCAGCACGCCGGAGTGCGCTGACTTGTCGCTGCGGCGCTGAAAACCTGCGCCGCGGCCGGTGCATCGCCCCCTGCGGCCCGTGGCGGCCGCACGCCATGTCGGCGGCCGGTCCCCACCGGCCGGTTGGTGTTCCCATCCTCATGGGGACCACTCAGCACGCTGGAGCGCGCTGACTTGTCCCCGCGGCGCTGAGATGCGGGTGTCGCGGCGGCCGCAGAACGGGTGTCAGGCGCTCGCGAACGCGACGACGGCGTTGTGGCCGCCGAAGCCGAACGAGTTGCTCAGCGCCAGCACGTCGCCGTCCGGCAGCTTCCGCGGCGACGTGGCGACGTCGAGGGGGATCTCCGGATCCTGATCCGTCAGGTTGATCGTCGGCGGGGCGGTGCGCTCGGACAGCGCCTTGACCGTGAAGATCGCCTCGATCGCCCCTGCGGCGCCGAGGAGGTGGCCGGTCGACGCCTTCGTGGCCGTCACGACGATGTCGTCGAGGTGGTCCCCGAACACGTGGGCGAGCGCCCGGTACTCGGCGATGTCGCCCACCGGGGTGCTGGTCGCGTGCGCGTTGACGTGCTTCACGTCGCCGATGTCATGGCCGGCCGCGCGGACCGCGGCGAGCATCGCCCGGGCCGCAGCGGATCCCTCCGGGTCGGGCGCGGTGATGTGGTACGCGTCGCTGGTGACGGCCGAGCCGACCACGACCGCGTAGATCCGCGCGCCGCGCGCCTTCGCGTGCTCCTCGGTCTCCAGCACGAGAGCTGCCGCGCCCTCGCCGAGCACGAAGCCGTCGCGGTTCGCGTCGTAGGGGCGGGAGGCGCGGGCCGGGTCGTCGTTCCGCTTCGACAGCGCCTGCATCGCGGCGAACGCCGCGAGGGGCAGCGGATGGATGCTCGCCTCGGTGCCGCCCGCGATGATGACGTCCGCGAGCCCGGCCTGCAGGTGCTCGACGGCGTTCGCGAGCGACTCCGTGCTCGACGCGCAGGCCGACACCACGGTGCGGGCGCCGGCGCGCGCGCCGAACTCCATCTCGATCGCCGCCGACGGAGCGTTCGGCATGAGCATCGGCACGGTCATCGGCAGCACGCGCCGCGGACCCTTCTCCCGCAGCGTGTCCCACGCGTTCAGCAGGGTCCACACGCCGCCGATGCCGGTCGCCCAGTCCACGCCCAGCCGCTCCGGCTCGACCTCGGGGCTTCCGGCGTCCGCCCAGGCCTCGCGCGCGGCGAGGAGGGAGAACTGGCTGCCCCGGTCGAGCCGCTTCGACTCGACCCGGTCGAGCACCGTCTCCGGGTCGGTGAACGCCTGCGACGCGAAGGTCACCGGCAGCGCGAGCTCGGTCACCCACGGCTGCTCGAGGGAACGGGCGCCGGAGGCGCCGTCCAGGAGCGCGGCCCAGGTGTCCGGCGCGGTCTGCCCCAGAGGAGAGAACGTGCCGAGACCGGTGACGACGATGCGTGGGGCAGCCATGAAGCGGACGGCGTCCGATCAGTGCTGAGCGTTGACGATGAAGTTCACCGCGTCGCCGACCGTCTTGAGGTTCTTGACCTCTTCGTCCGGGATCTTCACGTCGAACTTCTCCTCGGCGTTGACGACGATGGTCATCATCGAGATCGAGTCGATGTCGAGGTCGTCGGTGAACGACTTGTCCATCTCCACGGTGTCGGTGGCGATCCCCGTCTCGTCGCTGATCAGCTCGGCGAGGCCGCTGAGGACTTCTTCGGTGGACTGGGCCATGGGTGGTCTCCTTGCTCTGGGGTCGGATCGACGGCAGACAGTGTATTGGGCGCGTGCCGAGGGCTCAGGGGAGGCGGACGACCTGCGCCCCGAAGACGAGGCCGGCGCCGAAGCCGATCTGCAGGGCGAGGCCGCCCGACAGCTCCGGATGCTCGGCGAGCAGCGCGTGGGCCGCGAGGGGGATCGAGGCGGCGGACGTGTTCCCGGTCGTCGCGATGTCCCGGCCGATCATCACGTGCTCGGGCAGCTTCAGCTGCTTCGCCAGCTCGTCGATGATGCGCATGTTGGCCTGGTGCGGGACGAACGCGGCGAGGTCGCCCGCGGTGATCCCTGCCGCGTCGAGGGCCGCCTGGGCGACCTTCGCCATCTCCCAGACCGCCCACCGGAACACGGTGGGACCCTCCTGCCGAAGGGTCGGCCAGTCGACCGTCCCGGCTCCGTCGCGGTAGGCCGCCAAGGTGTTGTCCATGCCGACCGTGTCCCACTTCGACCCGTCGGAGCCCCACACCGACGGGGAGACCCCTGGCTCGTCCGACGGCCCGAGCACGGCCGCGCCCGCCCCGTCGCCGAGCAGGAACGAGATCGTCCTGTCCGTCGGCTTGGCGAACTGGGAGAGCTTCTCGGCGCCGACGACGAGCACGTAGTCAGCGAGCCCGGACCGGATGAACGAGTCGGCCTGCGCGATGCCGTACGTGTAGCCGGCGCATGCCGCGGAGATGTCGTAGGCGGGGGCGGGCGTCGCCCCGATCCGGTCGGTGAGCAGGGCCGCGAGGGACGGCGTCTGCACCGTGTTCGAGACGGTGGACACGATCACGGCGCCGATGCGGGCGGGGTCGATCCCCGCCGCCCGGATGGCCTCGTTCGAGGCCTCGACGGCCATGTCGACGGCCTCGACGGAGTCGGACGCGCGACGGCGCTCGATGATGCCGGTGCGCTGGCGGATCCACTCGTCGGAGGAGTTGATCGGCCCGACGATGTCGTCGTTGGTGACGATCAGGTCGCCCCGGGAGGCGCCGAAGGCGAGGATCCGGGAACCGGGGTGGCCGGCGGCCTGGTGGAGGGCGGTCATGCGGTCCGATCGAACAGGTCGTGTGCGGCGGCGAGGTCCGCCGGCGTCTTCACCGCGACGGCCGGCACGCCCTTCAGGGCCCGCTTCGCGAGCCCGGTGAGGGTGCCGGCGGGAGCCAGCTCGACGAGCCCGGTGATCCCGGCGGCGGCGAACGACTCCATCGTGCGGTCCCACCGTACCGGGGAGGCCACCTGACCGACGAGCAGGTCGAGGAACGCCGTGCCGCTCGTCACCTCCGAGCCGTCGTTGTTGGTCCAGATGCGAGCGGACGGATCCCGCGGCGCGAGGGTGTCGGCGAAGGCGCGCAGCTCGGCGACGGCCGGCCGCATCACCTCGCTGTGGAAGGCCCCCGCGACCTGCAGCGGGATGACCCGGGCGCCGGCGGGCGGCTGCGCCTTGAGCCGGTCCAGGGCGTCGAGCTCTCCGGCCGCGACGATCTGGCCGCCGCCGTTCCGGTTCGCCGGCACGAGACCGAGGTCCTCGAGCCGGGCGACCACGGACGCCTCGTCGCCGCCGACGACGGCCGCCATCCCGGTCGGCCGTGCCGAGGCCGCCTCCGCCATCGCGCGGCCGCGCACCGCGATGAGGCGCATGCCGTCGCCCTCGTCGAGGATCCCGGCCGCCACCGCCGCGGTGACCTCACCGACCGAGTGGCCGGCCACTGCGGTCACCGTGCGGCCGAGGGCCGCGAGCGTGACGAGCCCGGCCGCCACGATGAGGGGCTGCGCGATCTCCGTGCGCCGGATGGTCTCGGCATCCGCCTCGGTGCCGAGCCGGACGAGATCCAGGCCCGCCGCCTCGCCGAGCCGTTCGAGATGCTCGCGCGCCGCGGGGTCCTCGATCCAGGGCGCCAGGAAGCCGGGCGACTGCGAGCCCTGGCCGGGGGCGACGACGACGATCACCCGTCCAGTCTGCCGAACCACCGGCCACGCCGCCCGAGAGCGTCCCCAACGAACGGGCGAGAACGCTGTGCCCGATCGACAAAGTCGCAGTCAGCGACCGACGCGCCTCCTCGGGGGCACCGGCTCGCTGATCGCGCCGAGGATCAGCGCCGCGTGCAGGATGAGGGCCTCCCGGGGGCCGGTCGCGTCGTAGCCGATCAGCTCGGTGATCCGCTTCAGGCGGTAGCGCACCGTGTTCGGGTGCACGAACAGCTCGCGGGCCGTGCCCTCCAGGGAGCGGCCGTTGTCCAGGTACGCCCACAGCGTGCCGAGCAGCTCGCTCGTCGAGTGGTCCTTCAGCGGGCGGTAGATGCGGCCGATCAGGGTCGAGCGGGCGAGCGGATCCCCGGCGAGCGCGCGCTCGGGCAGGAGGTCGTCGGCGAGCACGGGGCGCGGCGACCGCCGCCAGGCCCGCACGACCGCGAAGCCGGCGAGGGCGGCACGAGCGCTCCGCGAGGCCTCCACCAGGTCGGGGACGGGATGGCCGAGCACCACGGCGCCCGGGCCGAAGCCGGACTCGAGCCGCTGCGCGATGTCGAGGAACGACAGCTGGGCGGTGTCCTCCGCCGGGTCCGGCTCGACTCGGGCGACGTCGGTGCGCGCCTCGGCCTCCGGCCGTTCGCGGGCGGCCTCCTCGCGACCGGCGATGGTCCAGCCGGATCGTTCGTCCGCGCGGCCGATCACGAGCACGAGCCGGTTGCCCTGCACGCCGATCAGCACGTCCGCCGCGAGGTGCCGTGCGGTGCGGCGCAGCTGGTCGACGTCGAGCATCGGGGGAGTGGTGCCGACGAGGACGGCGACCTCGCCGTGGCCGTGCCACCCCAGCGCCGCGATCCGGCTGGGCAGGGCGTCGTCCGCCTCCCCGGAGAGGATCGAGTCGACCACGAGCGCCTCGAGGCGTGCGTCCCAGAGGCCCCGTGCCTCCGCGGCGCGCGCGTACACGTCGGCGGCCGCGAACGCGATCTCGCGCGAGTAGAGCAGGATCGCCTCGCGCACCGAGTCGTCCGTGCCGCGGGTGACGCGGTCCTCGACCACCTCGACCGTGGCACGGATCAGCTGCAGCGTCTGCTGCAGGCTCACCGAGCGCAGCAGCTCGCGGGGCGCGGTGCCGAAGACGTCGGCGGCGATCCACGGCGTCGACTGCGGGTCCTCGTACCAGCTGATGAACGAGCGGATGCCCTGCTGCGCGACGAGACCCACGGCGCTCCGCCGCCCCGGCGGCATCTCGCGGTACCAGGGCAGCGTGTCCTCGAGCCG
>JAICSU010000248.1 GCA_025936735.1 Amnibacterium sp. | reverse complement strand
GCCGTCGAGGATCGCCTGGGCCTGGGAATAGGTGAGTGTGTGGTCGCTTCGGATGACGCTCCGGTGGGCCTCGACCCGCTCGCCCGGCCCGAGCGCGAGGCTGACCGCCAGCCGGTCCTGCCCCGCCCGCAGGCTGCAGCGGTCGGCCGAGAGCACCTCCGGCAGCATCGGATCGACCCGGCCCGGGAGGTAGACGGACGTCGCCCGCCGGGCCGCCTCGAGGTCGAGGTGCGAGCCCGCCGGGACGTGGGCGGCGACGTCGGCGATGTGCACGTACACGCGCTCGCCGTCGACCGAGAGCGCGTCGTCGTGGTCCTTCGCGCCCTCCGGGTCGATCGTCACGGTCTCCAGGCCGCGCAGGTCGAGCCGGTCGCCGCCCGGCTCCGGCGCGGCGCCGGCGGCCGCCGCGGCCGGCAACGGGCCGGCGGTGCCGCCGTCGACGGCGAGCGCGTGCATGACGGCGGCGGGGTCGTCCGGCCCGCCGAGCACCTCGTCGAGCCGCGCGTGGCCCCGGCCGTCCGGCACGACCGCGACGAGCTCGCCGGGAGCGGCGTCGACGGCACCGCGACGTCCCAGCGTCAGCGCCGGCCCGGGCTCGAAGTACGGCTCGGCGACCACCACCCGCCCCCGCGTGGAGACCTCGCCGACGAGGCGGTCGGCGGGGCGCTCGATCAAGCCGCCGTCAGCGCCTGCACCGCCTTGCGCAGGAACGTGGACGTGCGGTGGTCGCTCGCGGGGACGTGCACGTCGGGAACGATCCCGCGCCCGTCGACCGGGACGTGGCCGGCGAGAAGGAACCGGGCGACCGTCAGCTTGAGCGCGCCGCCGCCGACCAGCGGCTCGATCGCCTGCACAGTGCCCTTGCCGAAGCTGCGCTCGCCGACCACGATGGCGCCGTCGCCGATGCGAAGCGCCCCCGCGGTGACCTCCGCGGCGCTCGCCGTGGAGCGGTCGATCAGGACGACCAGCGGCAGCCTGCCGACCGCCGTGCCGTTCGCGTAGAAGGCCTGCGAGGGCTCATGCAGGCCCTCGGTGCTCACCACGACGCCGTGGTCCACGAACACCCTGGACACCGAGACAGCCTGCGACAGCAGGCCGCCCGGGTTCCCGCGCAGGTCGAGGATGAGCCCGTCGGCATGCCGGCTGACCGCGTGCTGTGCCAGCCGGCGGACGCGTTCGGCCGCCGAGGCCGGGAACCCGAAGAGGCGCAGGTACTGGTACCTCCCGCCCCGGCTCGCGATCATCCGCGACCTGACGACCGGCTCGGCGATCGAGTGGCGGACCAGCGTGATCCGCGTCGCCGGGCCGCCGTCGGACGGCCGCACGCCCAGCTGCACGGGCGTGCCCTCGTCGCCGGCGATCAGGTCGAGCGCGCGGCGGTAGGAGAGCGTCGCGAGGGACGTCCCGTCGATCGTCGTGATCAGGTCGCCCCGGTGCAACACGTGCGGGCGGGTCGCGATCCGCGGGATCGACGAGGTGACGAGCAGGCCGCCGGGGGCGTGCAGGACGGTGACCCCGATCCCGGTGTACGCGCCGGCCTCGGCGTCCTTCAGCAGCCGGTAGTCACTCGGCGTGAGGTAGCGGGTGTAGGGGTCGTCGAGCCGGCGCAGCATGCCACCCACGGTGGCCGCGCCCAGAACGTGCCGGGAGAGCGGCGAGTAGTAGTGGGCCCGGAGGATCGACGCCACCTCGCCGCGCAGCGACCCGTGCCGGGCCGGCGGCGGCGACGGCGCCGGCCCAAGCGATCGCGACCGGAGCTCGAATCCTGTGGCGAACGACGCCGCCAGCCCGGCGGCGATCGCGACGACGAGATATGCGCGGTGCCCCTTCACCGGTCGGGCGCAAGTGTACTACGGCACACCACGGGCAAGGCGTGTTTCACCCGGCTAAACGCGCAGGAAGCGGCGCAGCGTGAGGCCCGATCCGGCCGCTCCCAGCACGAGCCCGAACCCGGCGAGCATCGCCGCCAGCTGCGGGATCCCCACCAGGCGGACCGGGTCGGTGAGGCCGTCGTTGTAGCCGTTCAGGGCGAAGTAGACGATGGCGAGCAGGAGGACCGCGCCGAGCGCGCCGAGGAGGCCCGTCAGCATGCCCTCGAGCATGAACGGGAGCCGCACGAAGCTGTTGGTCGCGCCGACCAGCTTCATGACCTCGATCTCCCGCCGGCGCGAGAAGATCGAGAGCCGGATCGTGTTCTGGATGAGCACGATGGCCGCGATCCCGAGGAGGAGCGCGAGGCCGCCCACGAAGATCAGGATGTACTTGAGCGTGGTCAGCACCTGGTCGGTGATGCGCTTGCCGTAGCTCACGCAGCGGCCGGGCGTGCCGCAGTTCTTGATCGCGTCGATCTTGAGCGCGGCGGCCGCCGTCACCGAGGCCTTCTCCGGGTCGGTCAGCTTCACGTAGAACGCCGGCGGAAGCGGATTGAACCCCAGCTCGTCGATGGCCCGCTGGGCCGAGGGCGACAGGGTCTTCTTGGCGTCGTCGGGCGACACGTAGGTGAAGCTCTTCACGTACGGCAGCTCGCGCACCTGGTTTGCGACCTCGCCGCGCTTGTTGACGCTGCTCGCGTACTCGGGCGGCAGGTAGAGCTTGACGGTGACCTCGTTTCGCTTCTCGACGGCGTAGTGGTAGACCCACCAGCCGGTGGTGACGAAGATGCCCATGAGGAACGTCACGATGAGAACGGTCACGGTCGCCGCCAGGGTCGTTGCGGCGTTGCCGCGGATCGAGTTCAGCGCCTCCGAGACGAAGAAGCGCCACCTCATCCCTCGTATCCTCCGCGGCGGTCGTCGCGGACGACCTTGCCGTCCTCGAGCTGGATCACGCGGCGGCGCATCTTGTCGACCATCTCACGGTCGTGGGTCGCCATGACGACCGTGGTGCCCGCCCGGTTGATGCGGTAGAGGAGCTGCATGATCCCGACGGACGTGTCCGGGTCGAGGTTCCCGGTCGGCTCGTCGGCGATCAGGAGCGGCGGATGGTTCACGAACGCCCGCGCCACCGACACCCGCTGCTGCTCGCCGCCCGAGAGCTCGTCCACGCGACGCGCGCCGAACCCCGCCATCCGCGTCGATGCAAGCGCCGCCTCCACCCGTTCGGCGATCTCCGGTTTGGGAACGCGCAGCTCGCGGAGGCCGAAGGCCACGTTTTCGGCCACCGTCATGTGAGGCCACAGCGCGAAGCTCTGAAACACCATGCCGGCGTTGCGGGCGTGCGCGGGCAGG
>JAICSU010000169.1 GCA_025936735.1 Amnibacterium sp. | reverse complement strand
CGCGCAGGCGGTGTCGCCGCGATCGCCGCGAGCCATCCGCACATGTTCGGCGTGCAGCTGGAGTGGTCCCGCCGGTTCGGCGACGCCCCCGTGCTCGTCGCGGAGGCGGACCGCGAGTGGCTGCAGCGGTCCGGGGACGCGGTGCGGCTCTGGGACGGCAGCATCGAGGTGCTGCCCGGCGTCGTGCTGCACCGGGTGGGCGGGCACTTCCCGGGGAGCGCGGTCGCCCGGATCGACGGGCACGACGGCCGCGGCCTGCTCCTCTCCGGCGACACGGTGCTCGTCACCCCGGACGGGTGGGTCGCCTTCCAGCGCAGCTACCCCAACCACCTGCCGCTGTCCCCGGCCGTGGTGCGACGGATCGCCGACACGGTCGGCGGACTCGAGTTCGATCGGCTCGTCGACAACTTCGGCCGCACCGTCCCGCGGGACGCCGCGGCGGTCGTGCAGCGCTCCGCCGACCGCTACATCCGCTGGGTGAGCGGCGACTTCGACGAGCTGACGTAGCTCAGGAACCGGCGGCCGTGGACCGGGCGCCCAGCGCGGCCGGCAGCACGCCCCAGCGGATGCGGCGCAGGTCCTCGATCCGCTCCGTGAGCAGGCCCTGCACCTCGAGCATGCCGCTCTCGGCATCCGTCACGCCGAGCCGGATCGCCGGCACGCGCCGGCCGGCGCAGAGGCCGACGAAGCGGACGTCCTCCTCGCGCGGCACGGCGACGAGCACCCGCGCGGTCGACTCGCTGAACAGCGCGGTCGCCGCATCCACTCCGTCGCGCTCGAGGACCTCGTCGAGCCACACCCGGGCGCCGACTCCGAAGCGCAGCACGCCTTCGACCAGCGTCGCCGCGAGGCCCCCCTCGGAGAGGTCGTGCGCGGCGGCGAGCAGCCCCTCGGAGGCTCCGGCCGCGAGCAGACCGGCGAGCGCGCGCTCCGCCTCGAGCCGCACGGCGGGCGGCCGGCCGCCGAGGTGCCCGTGCACGACCTGGGCCCACGCGGATCCGTCGAGCTCGAGCGCCGTCTCGCCGAGCAGGTAGAGGTTGAGGCCGTCGTCCTGCCAGCCGCTCGGCACGCGCTTCGCGACGTCGTCGATGACGCCGAGCACGCCCACGACCGGCGTGGGGTGGATCGCCCGGTCGCCGGTCTGGTTGTACAGCGACACGTTGCCGCCCGTCACCGGCACCTCGAGGGCGAGGCAGGCCTCCGACAGCCCGTCGACGGTCTCCGCGAACTGCCACATCACCTCGGGGTTCGTGGGGGCGCCGAAGTTGAGGCAGTCGGTGACCGCGAGCGGCCGGGCGCCGGTGACGGCGACGTTCCGGTAGGCCTCGGCGAGCGCGAGCTGCGCCCCGGCGCGGGGGTCGAGCTCCGAGTAGCGGCCGTTGGCGTCCGTCGCGATGGCGACGCCGAGGCCGCTCTCCTCGTCGACGCGGATCATGCCGGCGTCGTCGGGGAAGGCGAGGGCGGTGTTGCCGAGCACGTAGCGGTCGTACTGGTCGGTGATCCAGCCGACGTCCGCGAGGTTCGGGCTGCCGATCAGCGCCCGGAGCTGCTCGGCGATCGCCGGCCCGTCCGCGGGGCGGGGGAGGCCCGTGGCGGAATCGGCCTGCAGGGCGTCGAGGCCCGCGGGCCGCGCGACCGGCCGGTCGTACACGGGGCCGTCGACGGCGACGGTGGCGGGATCCACGTCCACGATCGTCTCGCCGTGCCAGGTGATCTCGAGCCGCCCGGTCTCCGTCACCGTGCCGAGCACGCTCGTCTCGACGTCCCAGCGCCCGGTGACGGCGAGGAACCCCTCGAGCCTCTCCGGTGCGACGACCGCCATCATCCGCTCCTGGCTCTCCGACATGAGGATCTCCTCGGCCGTGAGCGTCGGGTCGCGCAGCAGCACGGCGTCGAGGTCGATCCGCATGCCGCCGTCGCCGTTCGCGGCGAGCTCGCTGGTCGCGCAGCTGATCCCGGCGGCGCCGAGGTCCTGGATGGCCTCGACGAGGCCGCCGGCGTAGAGCTCGAGGCAGCACTCGATCAGCACCTTCTCGGCGAACGGGTCGCCGACCTGCACCGCGGGGCGCTTGGTCGGGCCGCTCGCGGTGAAGGTGTCGGAGGCGAGGATGGACGCCCCGCCGATCCCGTCGCCGCCGGTGCGGGCCCCGAACAGCACCACGAGGTTGCCCGCGCCGGTGGCGTTCGCGAGCCGCAGGTCCTCGTGCTTGAGGACGCCGACGCAGAGCGCGTTGACCAGCGGGTTGCCCTGGTACACCGGGTCGAAGACGGTCTCGCCGCCGATGTTCGGGAGGCCGAGGCAGTTGCCGTAGAAGCTGATGCCCGCGACGACGCCGTGCACGACCCGCAGGGTGTCGGCCTCCGCGAGGTCGCCGAAGCGCAGCTGGTCCATCACCGCGACCGGCCGGGCGCCCATCGCGATGATGTCGCGGACGATGCCCCCGACCCCGGTCGCGGCCCCCTGGAAGGGCTCGACGTACGACGGATGGTTGTGGCTCTCCACCTTGAACGTCACCGCCCAGCCGCGCCCGACGTCGACGACGCCGGCGTTCTGGCCCATGCCGACCATGAGGTGCTCCCGCATCCGGTCGGTGACGCGCTCGCCGAAGCGGCGGAGGTACTTCTTGCTCGACTTGTAGGAGCAGTGCTCGCTCCACATGACGGAGTACATGGCGAGCTCGCCCGAGGTGGGGCGGCGGCCCAGGATCTCGCGGATGCGCGCGTACTCGTCGTCGGTGAGGCCGAGCGCCGCGTACGCCTGCTGCCGCTCCGGCGTCGCCCGGGCCCGCTCGACGGTGTCGACGACGGTCTGCTCCAGCGTCATCGGGCTCCCTGATCCCTCGTTCTCGGCCCGATCAGCCTAGGCGGGCCGGAGCCGCCGTCGCTCCCCGAGCACCTCGGCAGGCCACCAGCGCTTCAGCAGGCCCCTCGTCGACCACGGGCCTGCCGAAGCGCCCACAGCCTGCCGAAGTGCTCACCCGGGAGGGGTCAGGCCGCCAGCACGCCCTCGAGGGCCGAGCGGAAGACCCGGAGGCCGTCCACGCCCGAGCGCATCGCCGCCGCGGTGTCCGGGCCGAAGCCGGGCTCGACCGCGTGCTCGGGATGCGGCATCAGGCCGACGACGTTGCCGGCCGCGTTCGCCACCCCGGCGATGCCGTGCACGGAGCCGTTCGGATCCGTCTCGAGGTACCGGAACACGACCCGGCCCTCGTCCTCGAGCCGGGCCACGGTGTCGGCGTCGGCGAGGTAGCCGCCCTCGCCGTTCTTCAGTGGGACGACGATCTGCTCCCCCGGCTCGAAGCCGCCCGTCCACGCGGTGCGCGTCGACTCCACGGCGAGGCGCTGGTCCCGGCAGACGAACGCGCCGTGGTCGTTGCGCACCAGCCCGCCGGGCAGCAGGTGCGCCTCGGTGAGCATCTGGAAGCCGTTGCAGATGCCGAGCACGGGCACCCCACGGGCGGCGGCGTCCACCACCTCCCGCATGATCGGGGAGTGGGCCGCGATGGCCCCGCAGCGCAGGTAGTCGCCGTAGCTGAAGCCGCCGGGCAGCACGATCGCGTCGACGCCGTCGAGGTCGTGGTCGCCGTGCCAGAGGCGCACCGGCTCGCCGCCCGCCAGGCGGATGGCGCGGCGCGCGTCGCCGTCGTCGAGCGAGCCCGGGAAGGTGATCACCCCGATCCTCGTCACGCGACCTCCTCCGAGACGCGCACCACGTCCTCGATCACGCCGTTCGCGAGCAGCGCCTCCGCCACCTCGCGCGCGTCGGCGAGGGCGGCCTCGTCGACCGGCCCGTCGACCGTCAGCTCGAAGCGCTTGCCGACGCGGACGGCGGAGAACCGGTCCTTGCCGAGGCGGCCGAGCGCGCCCGCCACGGCCTTGCCCTGGGGGTCGAGCAGCTCCGCCTTCGGCATCACCTCGACGACGATCACGGGCACGCGTGCTCCTTCCGTCCGGTCCGGGCGGGACGAGCCTACCGAGCGGCGGCGGCCGCCTCGGCCCGGACGGCGTTGCGCCAGGGGTCCTCGAAGGCCAGCGTGCGGCCGTCGTTCTGGGACGCGACCCCGGCGGACCGTAGGCGATCCTCCAGCGCACCGAGGGCATCCCCGTCCGGCAGCTGGAGGGTGACCTGGCCGAGACCCAGGGCGGGCGTGCGGGGTCCCGCTCCGCGGCTCGTCCAGGTGTTCATCCCGACGTGGTGGTGGTAGCCGCCTGCCGAGACGAAGAGCGCCTGCGAGCCGAAAGCGGCGGTCACGGCGAAGCCGAGCACGTCGACGTAGAAGGCGCGGGCGGTGGGGATGTCGCCGACCTTGAGGTGCACGTGGCCGACCTGGGCGAGGCCGGCCGCACCGTGCTCGGCGAGGTGGTCGGCGAGGAACCGGTTCGGGTCGAGGGGCAGCGTCGCCATGGCGACCCGGTCCCCCTCCCAGCGCCACTGGGTGCGCGGCCGGTCGTGGTACAGCTCGACGCCGTTGCCCTCCGGGTCGTCGAAGTAGAACGCCTCCGAGACGAGGTGGTCGCTCGAGCCGGTGAACGATCCCGGGTACCGCGTCGCGACGGAGACCACCGCGCGGGCGAGCGCCGCGGGGGAGTCGAACAGCACGGCGGTGTGGAAGAGGCCCGCGTGGCCGGCCGGCGCATGGCGCAGTCCCGGGGCGGCGCGCAGCACCACGGAGGCGGTCCGGTCGCGCCCGAGGGCCACGGTGTCCGCCGTCGTGGCGAGCACGTCGAGCCCGACGCCCTCCGAGTAGTAGCGGGTCATGGCGTCGAGGTCGGCGACCTCGAGGAGCACGGCACCCATCGCGGTGCCCGCGTCGAGCGGATCGGCCATGCTCGAAGTATGACACGTCAACGAACGGGGGCGGCGCCTTCCGGATCGGCGCCGGTGAGGCGCTCGACGAGCTCCCGGTACCGGTCGGCCGTCCGCCGCACGACCTCCGGCGGCAGGGCAGGCGGCGTCCCCGTGCCGGTCCAGTTCGCCCGCAGCCAATCGCGCACGATCTGCTTGTCGAAGCTCACGCCCCGCCGGTCGTCCTCGTAGGCGGCGGCGTCCCAGTAGCGGCTCGAGTCCGAGGTGAGCACCTCGTCCCCGAGCACCGCCGCATCGCCGTCCGGCTCCGCACCGAACTCGAACTTGGTGTCCGCGAGCAGCAGCCCCGCCTTCGCCGCGACGGCCGCCGCCCGCCGGTACACGGCGAGCGACCTGTCGCGCAGCTGCTCGGCCACGGCGCCCCCGACGAGCTCGACGACGCGGTCGAACGGGATGTTCTCGTCGTGCTCGCCCTGCTCCGCCTTGAACGCGGGCGTGAAGATCGGCTCAGGCAGGCGGTCGCCGTCGCTCAGCCCGGGGGGAAGACGGACGCCGCTGATGGCGCCGGTCTCCCGGTACTCCGCGAACCCGCTGCCCGTCACGACGCCGCGGACGACGCATTCCACGGGATGCATGGACAGCCGGCGCACGAGCATGGAGCGGTCGCTCACCGCATCCGGCACGGCCGGGCCGCCAGGCGCGAGGTGGTTCGGCACGTCGGGGAGCCGGTCGAACCACCACCGGGTGAGCGCCGTGAGCAGGGCGCCCTTGCCGGGGATGGCCGGCTCGAGCGCCACGTCGAACGCGCTGACGCGATCACTCGCGACGAGCAGCAGCAGGTCGTCGGCGCCGTCGGGGGCGTAGAGGTCGCGCACCTTGCCGCTGGCGAGGTGGCGGTACCCGGGCAGGTCGGTCATTCGCCCTCCGCGATGTCGGTGCGCCAGCGGGCCCCCGGGAAGCGGATCCGGGAGACGCCCGCGTAGGCGCGCTCGCGGGCCGCCGCCACCGAGCCGCCGGTGCCGACGACGGTCAGCACGCGGCCACCGGCGGCGAGCAGCTCGCCGCCGGCGCGTTCCGT
>JAICSU010000247.1 GCA_025936735.1 Amnibacterium sp. | reverse complement strand
GGTCTCCGCGCTCGACGTCTCCGTGCAGGCGCAGGTCGTGAACCTGCTCGAGGACCTCCAGAACGAGTTCGGGCTCGCCTACATCTTCATCGCGCACGACCTGTCCGTCGTCCGGCACATCTCCGACCGGGTCGCCGTGATGTACCTCGGCAAGGTGATGGAGATCAGCGACCGCGACCGCCTCTACGAGAGGCCGATGCATCCGTACACGCACGCCCTGCTGTCCGCGGTGCCGATCCCGGATCCGGCGGTGGAGGGCCGTCGTGAGCGCATCCTGCTCACCGGCGACCTGCCGAGCCCGTCGAACCCGCCGTCGGGCTGCGTGTTCCACACCCGCTGCCCGAAGTTCCGCAACGAGCTGTCGGAGTCCGAACGCGACCGCTGCCGGAACGAGGAGCCCGTGCTCCTGGAGCGGGCGCCCGGCCACTCGGTGTACTGCCACTTCGCCGAGGTCCGCACGGACATCATCGACGGCGGGGTCGAGCTGCCGACCACGAGCGGGATCCGCGAGACCCGGCCGCGCTCCGCCGCGTGACGGCGTCCCGGCACCACGTCCCCGGACCGGTCCACCGCCTGTGGACCCCGGATCACGAACCGGTGCTCGAGGTGGCGAGCGGCGAGGTCGTCGAGTTCGACGCGCAGGAGTGCGCCGCCGGGCAGCTCGACGGCTTCCGCAACGGCGCGCCGGTGCCCGAGCTCGACCTGGACCTGCTCTATCCGCTCGTGGGCCCGGTGCTCGTCGAGGGCGCCGAGCCCGGCGACGCGGTCGAGCTCGAGGTGCTCGAGTTCCGCTCGGGGACCTGGGGCTGGACCAGCGTCCTACCGGACTTCGGCCTGCTCGCGGAGGACTTCCCCGACCTGCACGTGCACCGCTGGGAGCTGGGGGAGCGGACCGCCGAGTTCCAGGGGGTCGCGACGGTGCCGCTCCGGCCGTTCCTCGGCGTCATGGGCGCGACCCCGGACACCTCGGAGCCCCTCTCGCCGTTCCCGCCCGGCACCTTCGGCGGCAACATCGACACGCGCGACATCACCGTCGGAGCCCGCATCCTGCTCCCCGTGCAGGTGCCGGGCGCCCGCATCATGGTGGGCGACCCGCACGCCGCGCAGGGCGATGGCGAGGTGTGCGGCGCGGCCATCGAGGCGAGCCTGTCCGGCGCCCTCCGCATCACGCTGCACAAGGGGCTGACGCTGCCGGCGCCGCAGTTCCGAACCCCCGGTGCGCTGCGACCCGGCATCGAGGACGCGGGCTACTACGCGACCATGGGCGTCGCGCCCGACCTGATGCAGGCGTCGCAGGACGCGGTACGGGCGATGATCGACCACCTCGGCCGGACGTACGGCATCGCGCCGCTCGACGCCTACGTGCTCGCCAGCGTCGTCGTCGACCTGAAGATCAGCGAGGTCGTCGACCGGCCGAACTGGGTGGTCAGCGCCTACCTGCCGCTCTCCGTCATGCACTGACGGCCCCTCGCGGGCGTGCGGCGGCGGAATACCTGGTCCCGCTACCATCGTTGTTCAGGTAGGCGCTGCTGACGGCGCCCTCGGAGCGGCTCGGCCCTCCACCTCTTCGCGCCACTTCACTCGCGCGCCGTCCGGTCCCTGCGACCGGAACCGACAGACAGGACCTCCCACCATGGCGCATGCCGCCCGCACCGATCTGCGCAACGTCGCGATCGTCGCCCACGTCGACCACGGCAAGACGACCCTCGTGGACGCGATGCTGAAGCAGACCCACTCCTTCGCCGACCACGCCCACGTGGACGAGCGCGCCATGGACTCGAACGAGCTCGAGCGCGAGAAGGGCATCACGATCCTCGCGAAGAACACCGCGATCACGTCCCGGGGCGCCCACGCGGCCGACGGTCCCGTCACCATCAACGTCATCGACACCCCCGGCCACGCCGACTTCGGCGGCGAGGTCGAGCGGGGCCTGTCCATGGTCGACGGCGTCGTGCTGCTCGTCGACGCCTCGGAGGGGCCGCTGCCGCAGACGCGGTTCGTGCTCCGCAAGGCGCTCGAGGCGAAGCTGCCCGTCATCCTCGTCGTGAACAAGACCGACCGGCCGGACGCGCGGATCGAGCAGGTCGTCGAGGAGTCCCACGACCTGCTGCTCGGTCTCGCGTCCGACCTCGCCGACGACGTGCCCGACCTCGACCTGGACGCGATCCTCGACGTCCCCGTCGTGTACGCGTCCGGCCGCAACGGTGCCGCGAGCTGGAACCGGCCCGACAACGGCGAGCTGCCGGACAACGACGACCTCGAGCCGCTGTTCGAGGCGATCCTGAAGCACATCCCCGCGCCGTCCTACGACGACGAGGCGCCGCTGCAGGCGCACGTCACGAACCTCGACGCGTCCCCGTTCCTCGGCCGCCTCGCCCTGCTGCGCGTCTTCAACGGCACCATCCGCAAGGGGCAGACGGTGGCGTGGGTGCGCGCAGGCCAGGAGTCCTCGAACGTGCGCATCACGGAGCTGCTCGCCACCCGGGCCCTCGAGCGCTACCCGACCGAGTCGGCGGCCGCGGGCGACATCGTCGCCGTCGCGGGCATCCCGGACATCACGATCGGCGACACGCTGGCCGACCCGGACGACGTGCGGCCGCTGCCGGCGATCCACGTCGACGAGCCGGCGATCTCGATGCTCATCGGCACCAACACGTCGCCGCTCGCCGGCAAGGGCGGCAAGGGCCACAAGCTCACCGCGCGGCTCGTGAAGGACCGCCTCGACCGCGAGCTCGTCGGCAACGTGTCGCTGCGCGTGCTCGACGCCGGGCGCCCGGACGCCTGGGAGGTGCAGGGCCGTGGGGAGCTGGCGCTCGCGATCCTCGTCGAGCAGATGCGGCGCGAGGGCTACGAGCTGACCGTCGGCAAGCCGCAGGTCGTCACGAAGCAGGTCGACGGGCACCTGCACGAGCCGTTCGAGCACCTCACCGTCGACGCGCCCGAGGAGTACCTCGGCGCCGTCACGCAGCTGCTCGCGGCCCGCAAGGGCGTCATGCAGGGCATGACGAACCACGGGACCGGCTGGGTGCGGATGGAGTTCCGCGTGCCGTCCCGCGGGCTCATCGGCTTCCGCACGGAGTTCCTGACGATCACCCGGGGCACCGGCATCGCCAACGCCATCTCCGCGGGCTACGACCGCTGGGCGGGCCCCATCACGACCCGTGTCAACGGTTCGATGGTCGCGGACCGGACAGGCGTGGTGACGCCCTTCGCGCTGCAGAACCTCCAGGCGCGGGGCACCTTCTTCGTCAAGCCG
>JAICSU010000251.1 GCA_025936735.1 Amnibacterium sp. | reverse complement strand
GGAGAGCAGCGCCTCGAGCACCAGCCGCTTCTGCTCACCGCCGGAGAGCAACGCGGCCGGGCGATCCCTGGCCCGTTCGTAGGGGACGTGCAGCGCCTCGAGGGTCGCCGAGTCCCAGCGCACCTCCTCGTCGTAGCCGCCGACGTCGCCCCAGTCGGCGAGCGCCTGGGCGTACGCGATGCCGGCCCGCTCCGAGCCCGTCTCGAGCATCGCCTCCTCCGCCGCGTCCATCCGTGCGGCGACGGCCTGCACCGCCGGGGGCGCTGTGGTGAGCAGCAGGTCGCGCACCGTCCGGCCGTCGCGCACGCTTCCGATGAACTGCTGCATCACCCCGAGCCGGCCGGAGACGCTGCGGCTGCCCGCCTGCAGCGGCAGCCGCCCGTCGAGCAGTGCGAGCAGGGTGGACTTGCCGATGCCGTTCGGCCCGACGAGGGCGATCTTGCGCCCCTCGCCCACGCGCAGGTTCACGTCGCGGAGCAGGGGGCGGCCGTCCTCGAGGGCGTGGTCGCAGTGGGACAGCTCGATGTGGGCCATGAGGAGGGCTCCAGGGGGCTCGCCGGTGCCGTCGGGATCTCCGCAGCCGACCACCGTGCCAGATCGGAGCTCGTCCGCGCCAGCGTCCCGGCCGCATCCGCCGCTGCGGTGCGAGGATCGGGCCATGCCCGTCTCGCCGTTCCGCCTGCCCGATGGCCGCTCCCTCGACCTGTACGTGTCGGGGCCCGAGGACGGCGTGCCCTTCGTTCTGCACCACGGCACGCCCGGCTCGTACCACCCTCCCCAGGACCTCGAGCGGGCCGTGCTCGCCAGGGGGATGCGGATGGTCGGCTGGTCCCGGCCCGGCTACGGGGGCTCGACGCGGCACCCGGGCCGTTCCGTCGTCGACGTCGTCGCCGACACGCGCGCCGTGCTCGAGGGCCTCGGCGCGGACCGGTGCATCGTCGGCGGCCGCTCGGGCGGCGGACCCCACGCCCTCGCCTGCGCGGCCCGACTGGAGCAGGCGGCGTCGGTGCTCGTGATCGCCGGCGTCGCCCCGTTCGACGCGGAGGGGCTCGACGTGCTGGCCGGGATGGGCCAGGACAACATCGACGAGTTCGGTGCGGCGGCGGAGGGCGAGCAGGCCCTGCGCCCGTACCTGGAGGCGCAGCGGGAGGCGCTCGCCCACGTGCAGCCCGAGGACATCATCGGCGCCATGTCGAGCCTGCTGCCCGAGGTGGACCGGACGGCGCTGACGAACGGGCTCGCGGCGGAGCTCGCGGTGTCCTTCCACGAGGCGGTGCGCGTCGGGGTGGACGGCTGGGTCGACGACGACCTCGCCTTCGTCGCGCCGTGGGGCTTCTCGCTGACCGAGATCACGACGCCGGTGGCGATCTGGCAGGGGTCAGCGGACCTGATGGTGCCGTACGCGCACGGCGGGTGGCTCGCCGCCCACGTGCCGAACGCCGACGTGCACCTCGTGGAGGGCGAGGGGCACCTGTCGGTCGTGAACGGCGACGAGCAGACCGGCGCCATCCTCGACGCCCTGACCGCCGCGCTCGCCTGACCGGCCGTCCGGCCCGCCACCCCGTGAGGGTTGCCACTTCTGGCGGTCTTCGGGGCCTCAAGACCGCAAGAAGTGGCAACCGTCGAGGGGGTGGGGTCAGGCGTGGGTGAGGCAGGTCGCGGCGAACGGGCGGGCCTGCAGCCGGGCCTCCGGGATCGGGGAGCCGCAGACGACGCACCGGCCGTAGGTCCCCGCGGCCACCCGCTCGAGGGCGGCGTCGATGTCCGCCAGCCGCGCCCGCGCCGCCGTGCGCAGCGCATCCGCCTGGGACCGCTCGAACGCGATCGTCGCGCCTTCCGGATCGTGCTCGTCGTCGGTGTTCGCGTCCGCCCGCGCGGCCGTCACCGCGTCGATCCGCAGGCCGAGCTCCACGAGCGAGTCGAGGGTCTCCTCGCGCAGCGCCGTCAGCCGCCGGGCGGCCGGATCGGTCAGCGACCCGCCCGCGCCGGCTCGGTGCTCGCCCACAGGTCGGCGCCCGTCGTCGGCTCACCCGCGGCCACCGCGGCGGTCCAGACCGCGGTCGGCACGACCGCCGCGAACCCGGAGTGGAGCACGAGCAGGCTCGTCTCGTGCAGCTCCTGAGCGGAGATCGTGCCGGACGGCGTGCTGAGCGGCAGGGTGCCCGTCGCGTCCGAGAGCACCTCGACGATGAGCCCCCGGTCCGCGGCGTCCCTGGCCGTCGACTCGTCGCAGTGCTGCGTCATGAACCCCGCGATCGTGAGGGTGTCGACGCCGAGGTCGTCGAGCCGCGCGCCGAGGTCCGTGCTCGCGAAGCACGACACCGTCTGCTTCGTCAGCACCGCGTCCCGGGGTCGCGAGGCGACGACCTCGTGCAGCTCCGCGCCGAGGGAGCCGGCCGCGAACACGGGGGAGTCGGCCTCGTCCACGTGCTGGATCAGGATCACCGGCACCCCCGCCGCGGCGGCGGCGTCCATGGCGGCCGCGATGTTCGGCAGGCTCGTCGTGAGCGGCGGATGGGCGATCGGCAGCGCTCCCGACACGTACTCGTTCTGCACGTCGATGACGACGAGCGCACGGCGCGGATAGGACACTCCGTCGGGCATGGGGCACAGCCTGACACATGCGGCGACCCTCGTGGCGAGCGGTGTCAAGCCCCTTGCCGTTCCCGGTTCCCGGCGACGGCAAGCACCTCGGCAGGCCACGGGCGCCTCGGCAGGCTCCTCGCGTGCCACGGGCCTGCCGAAGCGATGGGAGCCTGCCGAGGTGCTCGGATGCGGGTCCGGCCGCGCCCCCGGGGTCAGGCCCCGAGGAACTGCAGCACGGCCAGCACCCGGCGGTGCGCGGCCGTCGAGTCCTCGAGGCCGAGCTTGCCGAAGATGCTCGTGACGTGCTTCTCGACCGCGCCGGGGGAGACGACCAGCGCCTCGGCGATGGCGGCGTTGCTGCGTCCCTCCGCCATGGCCCGCAGCACCTGGGTCTCCCGGGGCGTCTGGCGGGCGAGCGGATCCGCGCGGGCCCGGAGCATCTCCTCCACCATCTTCGGGTCGAGCACCGTGCCGCCCGCGGCCACCCGCTCGATCGCGAGGCGCAGCTGCTCGAGGTCGGTGACCCGGTCCTTCAGCAGGTACCCGATGCCCTCGCTGCCGGCGGCGAGCAGCTCG
>JAICSU010000308.1 GCA_025936735.1 Amnibacterium sp. | reverse complement strand
GAAGGACATCATCATCACCGGCGGCGAGAACGTCTCGTCGCTCGAGGTGGAGGAGTGCCTCTACCGGCATCCGAAGGTGCTGGAGGCGGCCGTGGTCGCGAGGCCTGACGAGAAGTGGGGCGAGACGCCGTGCGCCTACGTGGAGTTGCAGGCGGGAGCGTCGGTGTCGGAGGCCGAGCTGATCGAGCACTGCCGGCGACTGCTGCCGGGCTTCAAGGTGCCGCGCACAGTTGTCTTCACCGAGATCCCGAGAACCTCGACAGGCAAGATCCAGAAGCATGTCCTGCGCCAACGTTCCCGCTCCACGGCGGCGATCGAGTAGGGCGATCGAGCAGGCGATCGAGGGAGGGAGCACGTCATGGTCGAGACCGTACGAACGCCCGGGACGGCGAGCGAGGTCGAGCGGAAGCGCGCGCTCGTTCGGCGGGAAAGCGCGGACGGGATCGTCCGGCTCACCCTCACTCGCGGCGACCGCTACAACCCGCTGTCGCGCGACATGATCACCGGGCTGCAGGCGGAGCTCGATGCGCTGGCCGAGGACGTCACGGCACGCGTGGTCGTCCTCGCGGCTGAGGGCCGCGGATTCTGCGCGGGGCACGACATGGCCGAGATGCGCGCACATACGGACGATCCGGTCTGGCAGAACACACTGTTCGCCGAGTGCAACAACCTGATGACCACTCTGACCAGGATCCCCCAGCCCGTGATCGCCCGGGTGCATGGCATCGCGACGGCGGCCGGCTGCCAGCTCGTCTCGATGTGCGACCTCGCCGTCGCCGCCGACACCGCGCGTTTCGCGCTGCCCGGCGTGAACATCGGCGTGTTCTGCTCGACCCCCGCTGTCGGGGTGGTCAGATCGGTCGGCCGCAAGCGGGCCATGGAGATGCTCCTGACGGGGACACCGATCGACGCGGCCACCGCTCTCGACTGGGGACTCGTCAACCGGGTGGTCCCGGACGAGCACCTCGACACCGAGGTCGACGAGCTGGCCAGGGCGATACTGGCCCACTCCGCTCCAGTGATCGCGAACGGCAAGCGCGCGTTCTACGCCCAGATCGACCAGCCCCTCGACACCGCCTACGCGGTGGCCGCGGACGCCATGGTGCGGGACCTCTCCGCCGTGGACGCGGCGGAAGGGATCGACGCCTTCCTGGAGAAGCGGACCGCGCGGTGGCCGTCCACCCGCAGCGGCGATTAGGGCGTGTCCCGGGGATCTTCGGCGGCGCGGTCCGGCGTCCAGGCGGGTGCGTCGACCTCGAGCCGTCCGTCCCTCGTTCGAGCGTCGGCGTCTGCCGGCCACCGGCTCCCACCCGAGGTGATCACCCCGCCGGCGCGCAGCACGAGGGCGGCGACTTGCTCGGCGGCTCTGCGGGCGACGTCGGGCCCACCCGCAGATCCACCCGGCACCAGGTGGATGCCGGCCCGCCGGTCACCACAGTTCGAGCGATCTGGCGAAGATGCCGGCGGCGTCGTCCTCGGTGATCGGCCGTGGCGCGATCGCCAGCAGCCGCTGCTGCTTCATGGTCCCGTCGACCAGGTCGGCGATGTCGGACTCGCGGTAGCCGACGGCCGCGATCCCGTTGGGGATCTCGATGTCGCGCATCAGGTCGATCAGGACCGACGGAAGGAGCTCGGCCGGGTCCGCCGGCCGGTCCGCGCCCGGGGCGAGCAGCTCGGCGGCGCGGACGTGCCGCTCCGGCGACGCCGGGAACGTGAACCGGAACGCCTCGGGCGCGGTCAACGACACCGACATGCCATGCGGCACCATCGGTTCCTGGCCCGGGTAGTCCTTCGGGTGGAAGTCGCGCACGCGCCCCGCGATCGGGTAGCCGTTG
>JAICSU010000196.1 GCA_025936735.1 Amnibacterium sp. | reverse complement strand
TACCAGGAGACCGGCCGCGCCGGCCGCGATGGGCTGCCTGCCACGGCATGGCTCGCGTACGGGCTCGCCGACGTGGTCCAGCAGCGCCGGCTGATCGACCGGGGTGCCGGCGACAGCGCGCACCGCCGCCGGCAGAGCGCCAACCTCGACGCGATGCTCGCCCTCTGCGAGACGGTCACCTGCCGGCGCCGGCAGCTGCTCGCCTACTTCAACCAGCCGAGCGACACCGACTGCGGCAACTGCGACACGTGCCTCGAGCCGGTCGACACCTGGGACGGCACCGTACCCGCCCAGAAGCTGCTGTCGACGATCGTGCGGCTGCAACGCGAGCGCAACCAGCGGTTCGGCGGCGGTCAGATCATCGACATCCTGCGCGGCAAGCACACCCCGCGCGTCGCCCAGCACCAGCACGACGAGCTCAGCACCTTCGGCATCGGCGCCGACCTCGACGACCGCGCCTGGCGCAGCGTGCTGCGGCAGCTCATCGCCCAGGGCGTCGTCGCCGTCGCGGACGACTACGGCACGCTCGGGCTCGGCGCGCGCGCCGGCGAGGTGCTGAAGGGCGAGCACGAGGTGCGGCTGCGGCACGACCTCGCCCGTTCGCACTCGGGGGGCGGGACGAAGAAGGCCCGCCCGGTGGCCGCGGACCTCGACGGCGAGGCGCTGGCCCTGTTCGAGCGGCTCCGCACCTGGCGCGCCGCGCAGGCGAAGGAGCAGGGCGTCCCCGCGTACGTCGTCTTCGGCGACGCGACGCTGAAGGCCCTGGCCACGGTCCGGCCCGGCTCGCTGACCGCGCTCGGCGCGGTCAGCGGCATCGGCGCCGCCAAGCTCGAGCGGTACGGCGAAGCCGTGCTGGCCCTGCTCGCCGCCTGACGTGGAGCCCGTCACCGAGCGGCTCCTGCTGCGTCGCTGGCGCGAGGACGACCGCGCGCCCTTCGCCGCGCTGAACGCCGACCCGGCCGTGATGGAGCACTTCCCCGCGCCGCTCAGCAGGGCGGAGTCGGACGCGTTCATCGACCGGATCGCCCCGCAGCTGGAGGAGCGCGGCTGGGGGCTCTGGGCGCTCGAGGTCCGCGAGACGGGTGCCTTCGTGGGGTTCACCGGGCTGGCGATCCCGCGGTTCGAGGCCCGGTTCACACCGGCCGTCGAGGTGGGCTGGCGGCTCGCCCGGGACGCGTGGGGCTTCGGCTACGCCTCCGAGGCCGCACGGGCCGCGATCGCCGTCGGCTTCGGGGAGCTGGGCCTCGACGAGATCGTCTCCTTCACCGCGGTGGGGAACACGCGCTCGCGCGCCGTCATGGAGCGCATCGGCATGACCCATGACGAGGCCGACGACTTCGACCACCCGGCGCTGCCGGAGGGCCACCCCCTCCGGCGCCACGTCCTCTATCGGCTGGCGCGCCCCTGACGACCGGGCGCCTGCGGGTCGGTGCTACGCGACCCGATCCGCGCCTGAGAGGAACGTCTGCGCAGCGGCGGCGAGGCGACCCGGGTCGTCGACGTGGCAGAGCTCCCGCGCCGAGTGCATCGACAGCAGCGGGGTGCCGACGTCGAGCGTGCGGATGCCGAGGCGGGTCGCCGTGATCGGACCGATCGTCGAGCCGCACGGCACCGCGTTGTTCGACACGAACGGCTGCCACGGCACGTCGGCCACCGCGCAGACACGGGTCCACAGGGCGGTGCCGACCGCATCGGTCGTGTAGCGCTGGTTGGCGTTGATCTTCAGCAGCGGGCCGCCCCCCGCGACCGGGCGGACCACGGGATCGTGCCGGTCGCCGCGGTTCGGATGCACGGCGTGCCCCGCGTCGGCGGACAGGCACCAGGAGTCGGCGAAGGAGCGGTGCATCGCGGTGCGATCCCCGCCGAGGGCGACGGAGACGCGTTCGAGCACGTCGGCGAGCAGGGGCCCTGCCGCGCCGGACCGGCTCTCGGAGCCGATCTCCTCGTGGTCGAACGCGGCGAGGACCGCGATCACGCCGGCCGGCCGGGCGGCCTCGAGCGCGACGACCCCCGCGTGGGCCGAGCTGAGGTTGTCGAGACGGCCCGAGGCGAAGAGCGTGCCGTCGAGCCCGAAGCGACGCGGCGGCTGGCTGTCGACGGTGAGCACGTCCATGCCGGCGATGTCGGCCGCCGCCAGGCCGGCGGCGCCCGCGAGGGCGGCCAGCAGGTCCGCCGGGTCACCGGCCACGCCGACGATCGGCGCGGTGTCGCGCTGCCGGTCGGGTGTGAACCCGCTGTTCGTGTCCCGGTCCAGGTGGATCGCGAGGTGCGGGATGCGGGCGACGGGGCCGGTGCGGACGAGGTGGACGACGCCGTCGCGGTCCACGACGCGGCCGGCCAGCTCGAGCTCGCGGTCGAACCAGGAGGCGAGGATCGGGCCGCCGTAGATCTCCACGCCGAGCTGCTGCCACGCGGCGCCGGGCACGGACGGTTCGGGCTTCAGCGCGAAGCCGGGGGAGTCGGTGTGCGCACCGAGGATGCGGAACGGCGTCGCGCTCGTCGCGTCCTCGGGGAGCGCGAGCGCCACGACGGCGCCGTCGCGGACGACGATGAGGCGTGCGCCGGGGACGACCGCTCCGGCCCAGTCGTCCCGCTCGTCGAGCCGCTGGCATCCGGCCTCCGTCAGCCGGCGGGCGATCTCCTCCGCCGCATGGTACGAGCTGGGGGAGGCGGTGACGAAGGCGGCGAGGTCGTCGAGGTGCGCGGACGGATCCATGCCCTCATCGAAGCACGGTGCGGCCCCCGCCCCGATCGGAGGACCGGGCGGGGGCCGCGATGGGGCCGGTCACTCCCCGAGGATGCGGTAGAGCTCCCGGCGCAGCTCGTCGAGCTTCTCGGTGGCGCGGCTCCGCTGCTCGGCGGTGACGCCGCCGCGGAACTGCATGACGGCTCCGGCCAACTTGCGTGCCGCCGTGAACAGCTCGTCGTCGCCGCGGTGGTCGCCGCGGGCGAAGGCGAACGCGCCGTCGATCTCGGCCTGGTGGGACTCGACGTGCACGCGACCGGCGTCGGTGATCGAGTACACGCCGCGCGGGCCGTCGGCCTGCGCCACGAGGCCTTCATCGACGAGCTGGGCGAGCGTCGGGTAGACCGAGCCGGGGCTCGGCGTCCAGGCGCCCTCGGTGCGCTCCGCGATCGACTTGATCAGGCCGTAGCCGTTCGACGGGCCGTCCGCGAGCAGGCCGAGGATGGCGCTGCGGACGTCGCCGCGCCGCGCGCGAGGGCCGCCGGGACCGAAGCCGCCGCCGAAGCCGCGCGGGCCTCGGCCCGGGAACATGCCCTCCCAGGGACCGCCGAATCCCGCCGGGAAGCGGGTCGCCTGGTCTCGGTCGTGGGCGTGATGGGGTGCGAAGTGTCCGCGCATGGCGGACCGGTTGTGGGGATGCATGGGATTCCTTCCGTCGGCATCGCCTCCCGATGAGGCGTTGCATCACGATATATCGGAACGCACCGGATGTGAAGGGTGTTCCCGTGGTTTCGCCGACGGCGATCACGGGGCTCGAGCCGCCGCCGATCGGGCGGCTGTCAGGCCGGCCCCTCCCTGACCGCGAGGATGGACGGGTGACGAGCACGACCGCGGACGCGATCGCCACCCGCCGGCGTCGTAACGGGGTGGCGGTCGCGTTCGCCCTCGGCGGCGTGAACCTGTCCACCTGGGGCCCCCGGCTCCCGGCGATCCGGGCCGACCTCGGGGTCGGCGACGGCACCCTCGGGCTGCTCGTCGCCGGCATGACGGTCGCGTCCCTGCTCGGGCTCGGCGTCTCGTCGTGGCTGCTCGGCCGGCTCGGGCCGCGCCGCGGGATCGGCCTCTTCCTCTGCCTCGTCGCCGTCGGGGTGGCGCTCGTCGGGGTCGCCAGCGGCGTCTGGCGCTCGCCCGCCCTCACCGAGCTGGGGCTCGTCGCCATGGGGTTCGGCATCGGGACGACCGACGTGATGATCAACGTCGAGGGCGCAGCCGTCGAGCGGGAGAGCGGCCGGGTGCTGATGCCCCTGCTGCACGCCTGCTGGTCCGCGGGCGCCGTGCTCGGATCCGGCATCGGCGCGGCGGCCGCGGCCCTCGGCATCCCGCCGGTCACGCAGTTCCTCGTCGAAGCGGTGCTGACGGTGGTGGCGGCCCTGATCGCCGTGCGCGGCTTCCCGGCCTTCGAGCCGATGCTCGAGGCGGCGCCGCCGCTGGCCGAGCGGATCCGGGCCTGGTTCGCGGGCTGGGGCGACCTGCGGCTGCTGCTCATCGGCGTCGTGATGCTCTGCGTCGAGCTCGGGGAGGGCTCCGCGAACACCTGGCTGACGCTCGGAGCGGCGCGGGGGCACGGCCTCTCGCCGGCGACCGCTGCGCTCTTCTTCACGGTGTTCGCCGTCGCCGAGACCACCTGCCGGGTCCTCGGCGGCCCGGTCGTCGATCGCCTCGGCCCGGTGGCGACGGTGCGGCTCACCGCCGCCGCCGGCGTGGCCGGCATGGTCCTGTTCATCCTCGGCGGCCCACCGCTCCTCGTGCTGCTCGGCGTGGTGCTCTGGGCCATCGGGGTCTCGATGGGCTTCCCGCTCGGCACGTCGGCGGCCGCGAGGAGCGGTTCCGACTCCGCCGCCCGCGTCAGCGTCGTCACGTCGCTCGGCTACCTCGCCAACCTCGCGGGGCCGCCCGTCGTCGGCTTCCTCAGCCAGGCGGTGGGCCTGCTCGGTGCGCTCTGGCTGCTCGCCGCGTTCTTCGTCGTGGCCTTCCTCGCCGCCGGCGCCCTCGCGTCGCATCGACGTCCGACCGTGACGACCTGACGCGGCGGATCCGCTGCCGTCGCCGCGTACCCTCGATCCGCATCGTCCACGTCCCACCCGGCTCCGGAAGGCCCGCCATGCACCGCACCGACTCCGTCCGACGGGACCGGTGACCGCCGT
>JAICSU010000011.1 GCA_025936735.1 Amnibacterium sp. | reverse complement strand
GGTGCGGCCGATCAGCACGAACACGACGACGAGCACGACGTCCACGACGGCCGCCACGGCGACCGGCGGCAGGCTCTTCACGGTTCCATCCTTCCACCGCGCGACGGCGGGCCCCCGATCCGTGCGGCCGGATGAACCGGATGGGCGTCGGATCCGTCGTAGGAGTGAGACCCTGTGAACAGGAACCCGCCCATGTCATCCCGAAGCCGCCGCCGACGCTCCGAGGTGCGCGCCTGATGCGCGCGGTGCGGCGACGGCCAGACCCCTCGATCGCGCTCATCCGCGCGCTGCAGGACGAGCACGGCGGGGACCTGCTGCGGTACGCGCAACGGCACGCGCGTGACCGCGAGTCGGCGGAGGACGTCGTGCAGGAGACGTTCGCCCGGGCCTGGCGCCACCCCGCGTCGGTCAGCGGGAGTCCCGGCTCGGCACGCGCATGGCTGTTCACGGTCGCCCGCAACCTGATCGTCGACGAGCTGCGCAGCGCCCACCACAACCGCGAGGTCGCCGTCGACGCGGTGCCGGAGCAGGCCGTCGGCGATGCGGCCGACGCCCTGCTCGACCGCATCCTGCTCAGCGATGCGCTGACCGGCCTGTCGCCGGAGCACCGCACCGTGCTCATCGACGCCTACTGGGGCGGCCGGTCGGTGCGCGAGATCGCGGAGCGGCTGGGAGTGCCGGAGGGCACGGTGAAGTCGCGCCTCCACTACGGGATGCGCGCCCTGCGGCTCGCCCTGCAGGAGCGGGGGGTGACCCGATGAGCGCCGACCCGTTCGCCGAGTGGGATGCCGCCTACGTGCTCGGTGCGCTCAGCTCGGGGGAGCGGCTCGAGTTCGAGGGGCACCTCGAGCGCTGCGACGAGTGCGCCGGCCGGGTCGCCGAGCTCGCCGGGATGCCGGGCGTGCTCGCGCGGCTCGACCGGCCGTCGGCGGACGCGCTCCGCGACCTGCCGGAGGAGCCCGGTGAGCGGCGCGAGGGCCCGTCCACGGTGGCCCACCTGGCCAGACGGGTGCACCGGCGCCGGAGGCTCGTCGCGCTGGCCGGCGCGGCGGCGGTCGTCGTCGCGGGGTTCGGCGGGGTCGCGCTCGGCGAGGCCGCGCTCGGGCCCGCGCCCGCCGGCCCCTCCATCGCCGCCACCCGCCTCGCGCCCGTGCACGGATCGGCCGTCTCCGCGGAGCTGACGGCCACCGCCGTGCCGTGGGGCACGAAGCTGGCGTGGTCCTGCTCCTACCCCGAGGCCTCGGCCGGCTCGGTCGGCTCGTACGCGAGCTCCGGCTATCGGCTCGTCGTCACGACGACGGCGGGGCGCACCGCGGTCGTCGCCACGTGGGCCGCGCACGGCGACGGCGCCTCGGGCCTCACGGCCGCGACGAGCATCCCGCGCAGCGCCATCCGCACCGTCGACATCCGCACGGACACCGGAGCGGTGCTCGCCAGCGCGACCCTGCGCCCGTAGGGGCGGCCGAGTGCCCGCTCGACGTCAGCCGAGCCGGAAGGCGGGTATCCCCGTGATCGCGGCTCCGAGCACGAGGGTGTGCACCTCGTCCGTCCCCTCGTAGGTGCGCACGCTCTCGAGGTTCAGCGCGTGCCGCAGCGGCGACAGGTCGGCCGCGACGCCGTTGCCGCCGAGGATCGTCCGCGCCTGCCGGCACACCTCGAGCGCCTCCCGCACGTTGTTGAGCTTGCCGAGCGACACCTGCTCGGGTGTCAACCGCCCGGCGTCCTTCAGCCGGCCGAGGTGCAGGGCGAGCAGCACGCCCTTCTCGATCTCGAGCTGCATGTCGACGAGCTTCTGCTGCGTGAGCTGGAACGCGGCGATCCGGGACCCGAACTGCTCGCGCTGCTTCGCGTAGGCGACCGCGACCTCCATGGCGTCGCGGGCGGCGCCCATGGCGCCCCACACGATCCCGTAGCGGGCCTCGCCCAGGCATCGGAGGGCGGCGCCCAGCCCGCGGGCCTCCGGCAGCTGCGCGTCGGGCGGGAGCCGCACGTCGTCGAGCACGATGTCGCACTGGATGGAGGCGCGCATCGACAGCTTCGGTTCGATCGGCGTCGCGGTGAAGCCGGGCGTCGCGGTCGGCACGAGGAACGCCCGCACGCCCTCGTCGGTGCGGGCCCAGATCACCGCGATCTCCGCCACGGAGGCGAGGCCGATCCAGCGCTTGCTGCCCGTGATCGACCAGCCGCCGTCGGACGCGCGCGTCGCGGTGGTGCGCATCCCTGCGGGGTCGGACCCGGCCTCCGGCTCCGTGAGGCCGAAGCAGCCGAGGACCGCGCCCGACGCCATCGCGGGCAGCCATCGCTCCCGCTGCGCCTCCGTGCCGTACCGGGCGATCGCGGTCATCGCCAGCGACCCCTGCACCGACACCAGGGTGCGGATGCCGGAGTCACCGGCCTCGAGCTCCATGGCGGCGAGCCCGTACTCGACGGCGCTGCGTCCCGCGCAGCCGTAGCCCGTGAGGTGGGCGCCCAGCAGCCCGGCCCGTCCGAGATCGGGCACGAGGTCGGCGGGGAAGGTCGCGTCGGCGAACCAGCGCGCGGCGTTCGGGCGGATCCGGTCGGCCACGAGGGCGCGGACGCCGTCGCGCCAGTCGCGCTCGCGCTCGGTGAGCTGGTCCTCGAGGGCGAGCAGGTCGATCGGGCGCTGCTCGAGCGGGGTGGTCGTCGCGGTCACCTGCGCATTCCACCACGGGCGCCGCTCACGGCGTCACGGTGGCGCCGACGAAGAAGTGCCAGCCGAGCCAGAGCCAGAGCAGCAGGACGACGACCCGGGCCGGCCGCGACGCGAGCCCGCGGTCCAGCACGGCCCCGAGGCCGTCGACCGATCCTGGCCTCCGGTGGGCGAGCACGGTCAGCACGACCGCCGCCAGCACGAGCACCCCGTACACGGCGATGGTGAGCACCCGCATCAGCGCCGCCCCCGGTTCAGCAGGGCGAGCCCCGCGAGCGCCCAGGCGGTGACGAGCACCACCCGTCCTCCCGCCGTGTCGGCGACGGGGTCGAGCAGGTCCGAGATCGCCGGATGCCGGAAGGAGGCGCTCGCGGAGGGGAGGCCGAGCAGGAAGGCGAGCAGCTCCCACGCAGCGATCGCCACGGCGATCGTCGCCCAGAGCACGGCGGAGCGGCGCGCCCGCCGTGGCTGCTCCTCGAGCCGTGCTGGGGGATCGGGCCAGGCGGCCGCGAGCACGGCGAGGCCCAGCAGCCCCACGGCGGCCGCATCCGCGGTGCCGTGCCTCGGCGTGAGGATGAGCACCAGCCCGGCGACCACCGTTCCGGCGGCGAGCAGCCGGCGCGCCCGCAGCGGGGAGGGCCGCGGCTTCGGCAGCGCACCGGCGGCGTCCGCCGCGAGCAGCAGCGCGGGCACGAGGAAGATCACGGCGTCGGCCGCCTCGCCGCGCAGCAGCTGCACGAGCCCGGCGAGCACGGGGACCGCCACCCAGGCGACGGTCGACCATGGCCGGCGGAGGGTCGCGGTCTCCGTCGTTCCCGCGCTCGTCACGGCCGGCCGCCTGCCATGGCGAGCGACGGCGTGTCCCGCACGCCGAGCGGACCGGCCCTCATCGCTCGCCTCCCTCCTTCACACTATGCAGGGACCGAGCGATGGGAGACGCAGCCGTCCATGCGCACCTACCGACAGCTCTTCGGCATCCCGGAGTTCCGGGCGCTCTTCGCCGTCCAGTGCCTGAGCATGGGCAGCGCATCGGTGTCCGGGCTGGCGCTCGGCACGACCACCTACGCCACGACCGGGTCACCGCTGCTCGCCGCGCTGTCCATCTTCGGCGGCCCGCTCGTCCGCCTCGCCGCGTCGTGGTTCCTCGGCGCCTGGTCGGACCTGCTTCGCCCGCGCACCGCGCTGCTGCTCGTGGCGGCGGTGTCGGCGGGGGCGGACGGCCTGCAGGCGCTGCCGGGCCTGCCCTGGGGGACGCGGTTCGTGCTGCTGGCGCTGCCGTGGCTCGCGATGTCGGCGACGGGCGGGAGCATGCTCGCCCTCGTCGCGGACATCCTCCCCCCGGAGGTTACGTGTTCGGGCGCGCGACGATGAACCTCGCGGTCGGCGGGATGCAGATCGTCGGCTACGCGGCCGGCGGCCTGCTGCTCGCCGTGTTCGAGCCATGGCAGCTGTTCGTGATCGCGGGGGCGGCGAGCCTCGCGGCGGTGCCGATCGTCCGGTTCGGCGTCGCGGACCACGCACCGAGGGCGGTCGACACGGCCCCGGTCCGCCGCTCGACGCGCGGCAACCGGGAGCTGCTCGGCTCGGCGGTGATCCGGACGGTGCTGCTGTCCCTCTGCGTCCCCAACGGTCTCATCGTGGGGTGCGAGGCCCTGTTCGTGCCGTTCGCGGGCCGGTACGCGGGGTATCTCTACGCGGTGACGGCGGCCGGGATGCTCCTCGGCGACGTGGTGGTCGGACGTTTCGTGCCGGAGGGCATCCGGGAGCGTCTCGTGCAGCCGCTCCGCGTCCTGCTCGCGCTGCCGTACCTCGCCTTCCTGGCGCATCCCTCCCCGGCGGTCGCTGCCGCGCTGGGCTTCGTCGCCTCGATCGGCTACGCGGCCAGCCTGCCCCTGCAGGAGCGGCTCGTCACCCGGACCGACCCGGCGATGCGCGGTCAGGTGCTGGGCCTCTTCGGCACCGGCCTGTCCGGCATGCAAGGGGTCGGCGCGGTGCTCGCCGGGGGCCTGGCCGGGCTCCTGGGTGGAGGCGCGACGGCCGCCGCCACGACCATGGGCGTCCTGGCGGTGATGTCCCTCATCGTCACGGCGGCCCTCACGCCGGGCCTGGCCCGGTCGCGCCCACCGGCGAGGCTCGGCGCCCAGGAGATCTGACCCTTCCCCTCTGCTACTCGCCGGCGTATATTCGCACACGAGTAAAGGAGGGGCGATGGCGCGTGCGGTGACGAACCTGCTCGGCCTCGCCGTGCTCGGCACGCTCGCCCAGGGCCCGATGCACCGCTACGAGATCGCCACGACGATCCGCGAGCAGGGCAAGGACGACGACATGGACGTCAAGTGGGGCTCGCTGTACACGGTGGTGAAGAACCTCGAGCGGCACGGCCTCGTCGAGGCGACCGGCACCGACCGTGCGGGGGCCCGCCCCGAGCGGACCATCTACCGGATCACGGATGCGGGCGTCGCCGAGATGGCCGACTGGACGCGCGAGCTGGTCGGCACGCCCACTCCGGAGCATCCGGCGTTCGCGGCCGGCCTCTCGATGCTCTCCGCCGTGCCACCGGCCGACGCGGTCGTCCTGCTCCGGGAGCGGATGACGCGACTCGAAGCCGTGCTCCAGCAGCGACGGGAGCGGCTGGCCAGGGAGGGCGCCGGGGTGCCCCGGCTGTTCCTCGTCGAGGACGAGTACGGGATGGCCATGCAGGCGGCCGAGATCGCCTGGATCCGCGGCCTGCTCGACGAGCTCGAGGCCGGTTCGTTCCCCGACCTCGCGATGTGGCAGCACGCGCACGACGCGGGCACGATCGGCCCCTCGGCGGAAGGGGGCGGCCCCGCGACGACCTGAACCCGCCCCGGAGCGGCGCGGCAACGCCGCTCCGGGGCATTCCTCACAGCGTTCGCCCGAGGGCGATCCGGCCACGAGGTGGCAACCAGACAGTAGCCGGAATCTCCCGCGGGTCCCCGATCCAGCGATCCACGGCGGCTCGACGCCGCCTCCCGAAGGAGTTCCCCCATGTCCCGTCCCACCACCGCCCTCGTCATCGGCGGCGGCATCGCCGGCGCCGTCACCGCGACGGCGCTGCGCCTCGCCGGCATCGACGCCGCCGTGCACGAGGCCTACCCGACCCCCGGTGCCGGCATCGGCGGCAGCCTCGCGATCGCCGCCAACGGCCTGGCCGCCCTCGATCTCATCGGCGTCGGCGACGCCGTACGCGGCATCGGCTTGCCCATCGCCCGCACCCGGATGACCGTCGCCGGCCGGGACCTCGGCCTCCTGCCGCAGCTCCCCGACGTCGAGCCGATGCGCATGGTGCGCAGGGGCGAGCTGCACCGCGTGCTGCGCGAGCACGCCGCCCGGAACGGGGTGGCCTTCCGGTACGGCAGCCGACTCGTCGCCGTCGAGGAGGGCAGGGCGAGCATCACCGCCCGCTTCGAGGACGGCGACGACGCCACCGCCGAGGTGCTCGTCGGCGCGGACGGGGTCCGGTCCACCGTCCGCGGTCTGATCGACCCCGCGAACCCCGGCCCCCGGTACACCGGTCTGCTCAGCTTCGGCGGGCGGGTGCGGGCCGACGTCGCGTTCGACGGCATGACGTTCGCGTTCGGCCGCCGCGCCTACTCCCTCTACTGGCCGGAGCCGGACGGCGAGGTCGTGTGGGGAGCGAACCTGCCGTCGGAGCGGTACCTGTCGCTGAGGGAGGCCCGGGCGATCCCGGCGGAGCACTGGCTGCGGGTGCTGCGGGAGACCTACGCCGGGGACGACCCGAGCGGCCTGCTCGCCGAGCGGACGACGCCCGCCACCCTGGACGTCACCGGCGCCATCCACATCATGCCGCCGGTGCCGCACTGGTGGCGGGGACGGATGGTGCTCGCCGGAGACGCCGTGCACGCCCCGTCGAACAGCACCGGCCAGGGCGCGTCGCTCGCGATCGAGAGCGGTGTCGAGCTGGCCCGCTGCCTCCGGGACCTGCCGGAGCCCGGTGAGGCGTTCGCCGCCTACGAGAGGCTTCGGCGCGAGCGCGTCGAGGCCGTGGCGCGGCGGGGCGCCCGGATCAACTCGTCGAAGACGCCGGGACCGGTCGGCCGTCGCCTGATGCAGGCGGTGATGCCCGTGCTGTTCCGCCGGATGGACGCGGAGAAGACGATGGGCCCCGAACTGCGGTACCGCATCGACTGGGCGGCGCCGGTGCTCGCCGGCTGAGCGTCAGAGGGTCGAGGCGAAGAACCCGCAGTGCGCGCACTCCCAGAACGGGTACCGGTCCGTCCCGGTCCAGCTCAGCGTGTGCAGGCAGCGCGGGCAGTCGGGCGGGTCGTCCCCGTGCACATCCATGCCGCGACGGTAGGCCTCATGGGCCTGAGAGGGCTCTGAGGCAGATGCGGGGAGGCCGTGTGCCGCTGCTCCGGCGCGCCCGGCGGGACAGCAGCCCCGCATCGCGATTCGGGCCGCATCAACCGCGGCGGAGCGGCACGAATCGCGACGCGAACCGCATGCGTGACCGGAGGGTCAGGCCTCGCCCATCATCAGGCCCTCGATGTCGTGCTTCTGCGTGATCGGCGTGAGCTCGTCGACGATCGGGCAGACGAGGTGCCGCTGCACGCGCTCGGGGAGGGAGTCGTAGAAGCCGCGCGTCACCGCCATGTCGTGGTGCTCCGCGTTCCCGGCCCCCGGTGCGTCGACGCCGAGGACGAGCACCGGCCGCGGGGTCTCGGAGATGCTCCGCGTGCCGTGATGGATGGTGAGGGCGCTGCGTGCTGAGATGTCGCCCATCTTCGGGTACTTGCGCACGGCGCGCTCCTCGTAGCGGGACCACATCGACTTCGGCGGGAACATCTCGTGGTCGAACTCCGGCGACCAGTCGAACTGGGTGCCCGGCGCGATCTCGAACGGCCCCATCTCCTCCGTCGTGTCCACGGCGGTGAGGTTGAACGCGAGCGAGGTGAGCCGCTTGTCCTGCTTCGTGGCCTCCGGCATGCGGAAGTCGCGGTGCCACGGCTGGTCGGTGGCCCCGGGGAAGGGGATGTCGAAGCCGAGCTCGACGATCTGGTAGTCGGGGCCGAGGATCGCCTCGGAGACGGTGCGCACCCACGGGTGATCGACCAGTTCGAGCCAGCCCCGCAGCTGCTCGGGGTGGATCTCGACGTAGAAGCGCCGCCGCCCGCGGCCGACCGCTCCCCGCGGGCGGGGGAGGGCCTCGTGGAAGGCCCGGTAGATGTCCTCGGCCATGTCCCGGGCGAACTCCCGCGAGAAGGCGCCCTTCTTGCCGATGATGCCGTCGCCGTAGATCCCCTCGACGATGCCGCGCACCTCGTCGTCGGCACCCGCCGGGATGGGCAGCGGGTCGGGCCGGCCGATGCTCAGGGACTCGAGGGTGGCCGTGTCGCTCATGGGTGCCTCCTCTGGGAGATACGGGAAGGGCACCGGCAGCGGCGCCGATCGCATCGTAGGCAGCGCGCCTTCGAGTCGCCAGGACGGGTCTGCGTCCGCACGGACCGCAGACGCGGTGGCGAGGACGGATCAGACCGCGAGGACCTCGGCGGGGGGACGGTTCGCCGACGCGGGCAGCAGGCGGGCGAGGGCGAGGGCGCCGGCGGCGGTCAGCGCGGTGCCGGCGGCGATCAGCAGCACCCAGGAGGCGGGGACCGGACCGCCGAGCAGCAGCCCGGCGAGCGGCGGCCCGATGAGCTCGCCGACCGGCCAGGTCATGGCGGCGAGGGCGTTGTAGCGGGCGCGGAGATGGGGTGGCGCGAGCACGTTGGGCATCGCGCCGTTCACCGGGCTGAGGAAGGTCTCGCCCAGGCCGAAGACGGCCAGGGAGATCACCAGCATCGCGTCGGCGGGCAGCCCCCGCAGCGCAGGCAGCGCCGCGAGCCCGGTCGCGGCCCAGGCGACCGTCCAGAACGCGGCGGTCAGCGCCAGCAGCCGCGTGCGCCGCCAGCGCCGGGTGAGCCGCACCACGGCGAGCTGGGACACCACGATCGCGGCGGTGTTCGCCGCGAAGGCGATGCCGACCACGCGGGGTGTCGCGTGGCCGATGAGGGTGGCGAACGCCGCCCACGGCCCGTTCAGCTGCGCGTAGCCGAAGACCCCGAGCGCGAGGGCGCACGCGAGGTAGGCGACGAAGGCCCGGTCCGCGAGCACGGCGCGGTAGCCGTGCGTGGGCCGCTCGCCCGCATCCGCCCGTCGCACGGGCGCATGGCCGACCGCGCGGAAGCCGGGCGCGCCCCGCATGCCGATCAGCGCGAGCGCGGCGAACAGCGCCGTGCTGCCCGCGTCGATCCCGTAGATCAGGGAGAAGCTCGCGGGGTTGTCCAGGGCGACGATCCACCCCGACGCGAGGCCGCCGACGCCGATCCCGGCGTTCAGCACGCCGAACCGCAGGGCGAAGGCCCGGGGCTGCTCGGCGAGCGGCACCTGGTGCGCGATGAGCCCGTTCAGGGACGGCCATGCCGTGCCGTTCCCGGCCGCGGTGAGCGCGATCGCGACCGCCGCTTCGGGAACGCCGCCGCCGACGGCGAGCAGGCCCGTGCCGATCGCCTGGGCAAGGAGGCCGAGCACGAACACGCGCCCGAGTCCGATGCGGTCGCCGAGGGGGCCGCCCACCGCGGTCGTGGCCATGCCGACGACGGCGGAGATCGCGACGAGCACGCCGGCGAGCGGAAGGGACAGGTGCCGCACGCTGTGCAGGTACACGATGAGGAACGGCAGGGTGAGCCCGGTGCCGAGCGAGGAGATGAGCGTGCCGGCGAGCGAGAGCCGCCAGGCTCGTCGCGCGGCGGCCGCCTCCGCCGTCGTCTGCTCGGTCACCCCGGGACAGTACAGAACGGGAAGGACACCCGGTGGCTGCTCACCGCCGGACGTAGGCGGCGAGGTGCTGTCCCGTCAGCGTGCTGCGCGCGGCCACGAGGTCGGCCGGTGTGCCCTCGAAGACGACGCGGCCGCCGTCGTGCCCGGCGCCCGGCCCGAGGTCGATGATCCAGTCGGCGTGCGCCATCACCGCCTGGTGGTGCTCGACGACGATGACCGATCGTCCGCCGTCGACGATCCGGTCGAGCAGGGCGAGCAGCTGCTCGACGTCGGCGAGGTGGAGCCCGGCGGTCGGCTCGTCGAGCACGATCACGTCGCCCTTCTCGCCGAGGTGGGTCGCGAGCTTGAGCCGCTGCCGCTCGCCGCCCGAGAGCGTCGTGAGCGGCTGGCCGATCGTCAGGTAGCCGAGACCCACGTCCGCCAGCCGGGCCAGGACGGCCTGCGCTGCCGGGACCCGGACCGCCCCGCCTCCGAAGAACGCCTCCGCCTCGGCGACCGGCATCGCGAGCACCTCGCTGATGTCCCGGCCACCGAGTCGGTACTCGAGCACCTCGGCCAGGAACCGCTTGCCCTCGCACACCTCGCAGGTGGTGGCGACGCCGGCCATCACGCCGAGGTCGGTGTAGATCACGCCGGCGCCGTTGCAGTTCGGGCAGGCGCCCTCCGAGTTCGCGCTGAACAGCGCGGGCTTCACCCCGTTCGCCTTCGCGAAGGCGGTGCGGATCGGGTCCAGCAGTCCCGTGTAGGTCGCCGGGTTGCTGCGCCGGGATCCGCGGATCGCCGTCTGGTCGATCGAGACGACCCCCTCGCGGCGAGCGACCGAGCCGCCGATCAGCGAGCTCTTGCCGGACCCGGCGACCCCGGTGACCACCACGAGCACCCCGAGCGGCACGTCGACGTCGACGTGCTGCAGGTTGTGGGCGGTGGCGTCGCGGATCTCGAGCGCACCGGCCGGCGTGCGCACGGCGGGCTTCAGCACGGCCCGGTCGTCGAGGTGCCTGCCCGTGATCGTGTCGCTCGCCCGCAGCCCCTCGACCGTGCCCTCGAAGCAGATCGTGCCGCCCGCGGCGCCCGCCCCGGGCCCGAGATCGACGACGTGGTCGGCGATGGCGATCGTCTCGGGCTTGTGCTCGACCACGAGCACGGTGTTGCCCTTGTCGCGGAGGCGCAGCAGCAGCCGGTTCATCCGCTCGATGTCGTGCGGATGCAGCCCGACCGTCGGCTCGTCGAAGACGTAGGTGACGTCGGTGAGCGACGAGCCGAGCTGGCGGATCATCTTCACCCGCTGCGCCTCGCCGCCCGACAGCGTCCCCGAGGGGCGCTCGAGGGAGAGGTAGCCGAGCCCGATCTCCGCGAACGAGTCGAGGGTGCGCTGCAGCGTCGCGAGCAGCGGGGCGACACTCGGCTCGGCGAGGCTCCTGACCCATTCGGCGAGGTCGGTGATCTGCATCGCGCAGGCGTCCGCGATGCTCACCCCGCCGATCGTCGAGGACCGCGCCGCCGCGCTGAGCCGGGTGCCGCCGCAGTCGGGGCACGCCGTGAAGGTGACGGCCCGGTCGACGAAGGCCCGGATGTGGGGCTGCATCGAGTCGACGTCCTTGCTCAGGAAGGAGCCCCGGATGCGGAGGACCAGCCCCTCGTACGTCAGGTTGATCCCCGCGATCTTCTTCCGCACCGGCTCGTGGTACAGGAAGTCGTCCCGCTCCTTCGGGGTGTAGTCCCGGATCGCCTTCTGCGGGTCGAGGAAGCCCGACTCGGCGTAGAGCCGGGTCGCCCACCCGCCCGGCGTGTAGCCGGGGACCGTGATCGCTCCCTCGGCGAGCGACTTCGTCTCGTCGACCAGCTGCGTGACGTCGATGTCGGAGACGCTGCCGCGCCCGTCGCAGCGCGGGCACATGCCCCCGAGCACCGTGAAGCTGCGGCGCTCCTTCACGGTGCGGCCGGCCCGCTCCGTCGTCAGGGCGCCCGACCCGCTCACCGACGCGACGTTGAAGGAGTAGGCCTGCGACGATCCGAGGTGCGGCTCGGCGAGCCGGGAGAAGAGGATGCGCAGCAGCGCGTTCGCGTCGGTCGCCGTGCCGACCGTCGAGCGCGGGTCGCCGCCGTGGCGTTCCTGGTCGACGATGATCGCGGTCGTCAGCCCCTCGAGCACGTCGACGTCGGGGCGGGCGAGCGTCGGCATGAAGCCCTGCACGAAGGCGCTGTACGTCTCGTTGATGAGCCGCTGCGACTCGGCGGCGATGGTGCCGAACACGAGCGAGCTCTTGCCCGAGCCGGAGACGCCCGTGAAGACGGTCAGCCGGCGCTTGGGGATCGAGACGTCGACGTCCTTCAGCGTGTTGACGCGGGCGCCGTGCACTCGGATCAGGTCGTGGCTGTCCGCGGCCGGCTGCCGCTCGGTGCTCGTGGCCGTGCTCATCGTCGCTCCGTCCGGTCCGGCCCGTCGCGCCGGACGCGTGCCCTGTCTACCGGATCCCCCCACCCGGGCGCCGCGGGAACCGCACCCGCGCCTGCCGCTCGACGAGCCGGTCCTCGAGCGGATCCCGACGGAGGGGCACCCGCCGCTGAACAACGACCACGTGCTCGACCCCGACGGGTCCCACGTGTTCGCCTCCGCGAACGACTGGCACCTCTACCGGCTGCCGCTCGGCGGCGGACCCGCCGTGCGGATCACCGGGGGCCCGGCCGACCGGCCCGGGCTCATGCACTTCCTGCACGGGGTGTCACCGGACGGCGGCACGCTCGCGTTCATCGGCCTCGAACCCGCTTCGGGCATCGGCGGGGACTTCGGCACCGCCCGGTCGAACGTGTTCACCATCGCGGCCGACGGCACGGACCTGCGGCAGCTCACCGACGGCGACGCCCCCACCGACGGGTGCGAGTACTCGCCTGACGGTGAGTGGATCCTCTTCAACACCGAGCGCTTCGACGGGCACGCGCAGATCGCGCGCATCCGCCCCGACGGCAGCGACCTCGAGCAGCTCACCTTCGACGATCGGGTCAACTGGTTCCCGCACGTCGCTCCGACCGGCTCGCACGCCTACTACCTCGCCTACCCGTCCGGCACCACCGGCCACCCGGCCGACCGGGACGTCGAGGTGAAGGTCGTCGAGGGCGACGCCTGGGGCGAGGCGACGACCGTCGCGCGGTTCACCGGAGGGCAGGGCACGATGAACGTGAACGGCTGGGAGCCGACCGGACGGCGATTCGCGGTCGTCTCCTATCCCCGGTAGGCGCCGCTCAGCCCTGGAAGTCCTCCGGATCGACCTCGTCCAGGAAGCGCCGGAACTCCGCCACCTTCTCCTCCGCCTCCTCCTCGGGCTCGGCCGCGTCCGTCCCGTCGTCCTCGAGCACCCCCGCGTCCGCGATCACCGCCTCCGCGACGAACAGCGGCGCACCGACGCGGCACGCCAGGGCGATCCCGTCGGACGGGCGGCAGTCGATGCGCAGGTGCCCGGCGGAGGTGGTGAGGCTCAGCTCCGCGTAGAAGGTCCCCTCCTCGATCCGGGTGACGTCCACCCGGTCGAGCGTGGCGCCGACGGCGTGGAGAAGGCGCTGCATGAGGTCGTGCGAGAGCGGCCGGGGAGCGTCCTCCCCGTTCACGGCGATCGAGATCGACGCGGCCTCCTGAGCGCCGACCCAGATCGGGACGAGCGTGCGCGGCCGCTCGTCACTGTCGAGCGGCGTGAGCAGCACGACCGGCTGCATCCGGGCGTCCACCACGAGACCGAGCACACGCACCGGGACCACTTGGTGCACCTCCCCCAACGTCGTCGGTGGGCCAGGGTAGGCCTGCAACCGGGACGCGGCCAGGGCGCTCGCCCCGAGCCCTCTCCCAGCGCCTTGCGGCGCGACCATGGAGCCGTCAGCGGCGCCGCAGCACCGCGCGCAGGATCCGCCAGCCGATCCAGCCCGTGATCACCCACGGCCCCGCGACGAGCAGCGGGTCGATCCAGCGGTGGCTCGTGTCGGCGCGGGAGGAGCGGAACGCCGCGAGCTCCCGCTCTGCGCTCTCCGTGAGCACGCCGGTCTCGGTCACCGGGTCGTCCGGGCGCAGCGCGAGGGCCGCGCGGAGGTGGGCGCCGGTGGACTCCACGCGGTCGCCCACGATGAGGAGCAGCCAGTGCGCCAGCCGTCCCTCCCCGAAGCGGGCGTACGCCGTCCGGCGGATGAGCCCGGAGAGGCCGTGCAGCGGCGCCACGGTGCCGAAGACCGGGGGAAGCATCCCGTGCTCGATCGACCGTTCCCGCGGGAACGTCTCCTCCTGCCGGTCCGGGAACTCCCAGTGGGCCCCGGTGGCGCCGGGGTCGAACCGCTCCTTCGGGGTCGACGGCCGGTCGGCGGGGTCGAGGTCCGCGCCCCAGCCGGGGATCCGCGCCCGCAGCTCCTCGTTCGTGGGGCGCTCGGCGGGCTTGTCGGCCACGTACGGCCGGTTCACGTCGGTCATCGTCGTCGTCCCCTCAGGCGCCCGGTTCGATCAGGACCTTGATGCAGTCGTCGAGCTTCGCGGAGAACAGGTGGTAGCCGTCCGCGATGTGCTCGAGCGGGATGCGGTGGCTCACGATGTCGCTCGGCTTCAGGTAGCCGTTCTGCATGTGCTCGAACAGCCGCGGCCACTGCCGCTTCACCGGCGTCTGGTTCATCCGCAGCGTCAGCCCCTTGTTCAGCGCGTCGCCGAACTTCACGGCGCTGAAGATCGGGCCGTACGCGCCGACGACCGCGACGGTCCCGCCCTTGCGGGCGCCGTCGATCGCCCAGTTCAGCGCGACAGGGGAGCCGCCCTGCAGCTTCAGCTTCGTGCTCGTGACCTGCTGCACGAAGCTGCCGTCCGCCTCGGCGCCGGCCGCGTCGATGACGACGTCGGCGCCGAGGTAGTCCGTCGCCTTCTTCATCCAGACCACGACGTCGTCGACCTCGGTGAAGTTCAGCGTCTCGGCGTAGGCGAAGTCCCGCGCCTTGGCGAGCCGGTAGTCGAGATGGTCGATCACGATCACGCGGCCCGCGCCCATCAGCCACGCGGATCGGGCGGCGTACAGCCCGACGGGGCCCGCGCCCAGCACGACGACCGTGTCCCCCTCCGCGATCTCGCCGAGCTGCGCCCCGAAGTAGCCCGTCGCGACGGCGTCGGTGAGCAGCACGGCGTCCTCGTCGGACATCCAGTCGGGGATGATCTGCGGGCCGACGTCGGCGAACGGCACCCGCACGTACTCCGCCTGGCCGCCGTCGTACCCGCCCGTGGTGTGGGAGTACCCGTAGATCCCCCCGACGGCGGTGGCGTTCGGGTTCACGTTGTGGCAGTTCGAGTAGAGGCCCCGCGCGCAGAAGTAGCAGGAGCCGCAGTAGACGTTGAACGGCACCATGACCCGGTCGCCGCGCGTGAGGCGCTGCACCGACGAGCCGACCTCCTCGACCACCCCGATGAACTCGTGGCCGAAGGTCGTCCCGATCCGGGTGTCGGGCATCATCCCGTGGTACAGGTGCAGGTCGGATCCGCAGATCGCGGCGAGCGTCACCCGGACGATCGCGTCGTTCGGGTGCTCGATCCGGGGCACGTCCTTCTCCTCGACCCGGATCTTGTAGGGCCCTCGGTACACCATGGCGCGCATCCGTGCCTCCTTCCCCGCGGCCCGATGGTTCGCGGGGAACCTGGGCGGCAGCGGGGAGTGCAGCGACGGGCGGCTGGGGAGCAGGGCGACGTCCTCGGCGAGGGAGCGCCCGTGATGCCTACCCTGAGGACATGGGAACCGCGCGGGGGTCGGACTGGCAGCGGCGGCTCGGCGAGGTCGGGGTGTGGCGCCACGGGGACCATCTGGACGCGGCGCTCGTGCGCTCGATCGAGGCGCTCGGCTACGGGACGGTCTGGATCGGCGGCTCGCCCCCGTCGGACCTCCGGCTCGCGGAGGCCCTCCTCGACGCGACGGAGCGCCTGCAGGTCGCGACGGGCATCGTCAACATCTGGAACTCGGACGCGGCGGAGCTCGCGGAGTCGTACCACCGGATCGAGGCGCGGCACCCGGGGCGGCTGCTGCTCGGCATCGGGTCCGGTCACCGCGAGGCGACACCGGAGCGGGCTCGGCCGATCGAGGCCATGGGCCGCTACCTCGACGTCCTCGACGAGGGCGGCGTGCCCGTCCGGGCGAGGGTGCTCTCCGCGCTCGGACCGCGGATGCTCGCCCTCGCGGCCGAGCGCAGCGCAGGCACCCACCCGTACCTGACGATCCCCCCGCAGACGGCCGAGGAGCGGGAGGCGCTCGGCCCGGACGCGCTCGTCGCGCCGGAGCAGACCGTCGTGCTCGACCCCGATCCGTCGTCCGCGAGGCGCAGCGGGCGGGCGTTCCTCACCCGTTACCTGGGCATGGAGAACTACACGCGGACGATGCTGCGCGGCGGGTTCACGCCGCAGGACGTCGCCGGCGAGGGCAGCGACGCGCTGCTCGACCGCATCGTCGTGCACGGCGACGCGCCGGCGCTCGCCGCGGCCGTCCGGGCGCACCTCGACGCCGGCGCGGACCACGTGTGCGTGCAGGTGCAGCCGGCCTCCGGCGACATCGTGCCGGCGCTGCGGGCGCTGGCGGCCGAGCTCCACCTGACCTGAGGGTCGGGTTCAGGCGAACCGGGCGGGTGACAGGAAGCCGACGTCCACCGCCGGCGCGGCGCCGAGGACGAGATCGGCGAGCACCTCGCCGAGGAGCGGGACGAACTTGAAGGCGTGCCCGGAGCATCCGGTCGCGACGATGCAGGACGGAGCCCAGGGCAGGGGTCCGAGCACGAAGTCGCCGTCGGGGCTCATCGTGTAGAGGCACGTGTAGGCGCGGAGGAGCGGCCCCGCCGCTGCGGGGATCAGGCGCGCGAGCTCGGCGCGCAGCGCCTCGACCTCCTCGGGCCGGACGGTGCGGTCGACGGTCGCCGGCGTCGTCGCCGCACCTCCGTCGTGCCGGGCGATCTTCACGCCGTCGCCCGGGAGCAGCGGGAAGCCGTAGTGCAGCGCGCCGCCGTCGCCGGTCAGGAATCCCGGCAGCCGGTCCGGCCCGAGCCCGTCCGGGTCCCGTGGTGTGAAGTGGGCGACCACCTTGCGGGTCACGGTCAGCGGCAGGCGCTCCTCGAGCAGAGCGGGCGCCCAGGGGCCCGCGGTGAGGACGACCTTCCGCGGGTGGTAGCGGGTGCGCGCGGTGTGCACGACGGGGCGGTCGCCGTACTCGATCGCCTCGACGGTCTCGGGTCGGAGGTCGGCGCCGGCGTCCCGCGCGAGGCGGTGCAGGGTCCTGACCGTCGCTTCCGGGTCGACGAAGCCCGCCTCCGGCTCGAGCACCGCCTCCCATCCGTCCGGGACGGACAGGGCCGGGTACCGATCGCGGACCGCGGCCGCCTCGAGGTGCTCGACGGGCAGCCCGTACCGGGCGGCGGCCTCGACCGTCGCGGGCACGAGCCGGCCGGGGTCCCCGGCCGGCGCGAGCGCGATCACCCCGGAGGCCGTGAGCAGCCGCTCGCCGGAGCGTCGCTCGAGTCGCTGCCACAGCCGCCAGGCGCGGACCGTCATCGGCACGTACGCCGGATCCTCGAAGTAGGCCAGGCGCACGAGACGGGTGTGCCCGTGCGAGGAGCCCTCCGTGTGGCCCGGCGGCCGTGGGTCCAGCCCCACGACGGTCTCGCCGCGATCGGCGAGGGCGAGCGCGGCCGCCGAGCCGATGCCGCCGAGCCCGACGACGACGGTGCCGTCGACCGCGACGTCCTCGACCATCACCGCTCCTTCCGGCCGGACCGACCCTACTGAAGCGACGGGCGCAGCCGGCCTTCGCGGGTGAGCCTGCATGACCGAGTGTTACCGCCCCGTTTCGACATCCGGAGGGCCTGCCCGCACCATCGATCCGGGCGATCGCCGGATCGCGCGACGGCCGCCCGTAGGGAGGGCCGTCCCACCCACAGCACAGGGGGACCCCTTTCCATGAGCACACCGAGCGCGCAGGACAGCGCACCGCAGCTCCCGCACAAGCCTCGCCGCACCGGCCGACTCGCCGCCGGGATCGTCGTGGCGGCCGTCGCCGTCGTCGCGATCGTTATCGGCGTCGTTCTCGCCGTCCGGCCGCCGTCGTCCGCCGCGGCGGCGGGCGCCACGAAGGCGACCACCGTCACGATCGGGGTCGCCGACGCGTCGGAATCGCACTGGCGCGTCTTCACGTCGCTGGCCAGGAAGAAGCTGAACGTGGTCGTCAAGCTGGTCAACTTCTCCGACTACAGCCGGCCGAACCCGGCCCTCAGCCAGGGCCAGACGGACCTCAACGAGTTCCAGCACCTCCAGTTCCTCGCCTCGTACAACGTGACGAACCACGACTCGCTGCAGCCGGTCGGCGCGACCGCCGTCTACCCGCTGCCGCTCTACTCGCTGAAGTACCGCTCGACGGCGTCGCTGCCCGCCGGCGCGAAGGTCGCGATCCCCAACGACGCGATCAACGAGGCGCGCGCCCTCCTCGTGCTGCAGGGCGCCGGGCTCGTGACCCTGAAGAACGGCGGCACGGCGTACTCGAGCGACAAGGACGTCACGGCGTCGAAGGTGACCGTCACCCCGCTCGACGCATCGCAGACGGCCCAGGCGCTGCAGAGCGGCTCCGTCGCCGCCGCGATCGTCAACGTCAACTACGCGACGGCCGCGAAGCTGCCGGCATCCGACGTGATCGGGAAGGACGACCCGTCCAGCGCGATCGCCGCCCCGTACGTGAACGTGTTCGTCGCGCGGAAGGCGGATGCGGCGAAGCCGCTCTACCTGAAGCTCGCGGCGCTGTACCACGACCCCTCCGTCGAGGCCGCCGTCACGAAGGACGAGGGCGGCACGGCCGTGTTCCGCACGGCTAGCCCGAAGGCGCTGCAGGCGGAGCTCGCGAAGCTGCAGGCCGACGCACAGGCCGCGAACGGCTGACCGGACTTCAACGGCGGGCCCGCTCGGCGCACGAGCGGGCTCGCCGCGGTGTCCGGCCGGCGGAGCGAGAAGGGGGAGCAGATGGGCGCGCTCGTGCGCATCCGCGACGTGTCGAAGCGGTACGGCGACGCGGTCGCGCTCGACCACGTGACGCTCGACATCGAGGAGGGCGGCGTCCAGGGCGTGATCGGCTACTCGGGCGCCGGCAAGAGCACCCTCGTCCGCCTCGTCAACGGACTGGAGCGGCCCACCGAGGGACAGGTGTTCGTCGGCGACGACGAGATCAGCGCCCTCCCCGAACGGCGACTACGGGAGATCCGGGGCGGGATCGGGATGATCTTCCAGCAGTTCAACCTGTTCCGGTCGCGCACGGTGGCCGGCAACGTGGCGTACCCGCTCACGGTCGCGGGCATGCCGCGCGCCGACCGCGACCGTACCGTCGCGCGGCTGCTCGATTTCGTCGGGCTGCTCGACCGCGCGCACCAGTTCCCCGAGCAGCTCTCCGGCGGTCAGAAGCAGCGCGTGGGGATCGCGAGGGCGCTCGCGCGGGATCCCCGGATCCTGCTCGCCGATGAGGCCACGAGCGCGCTCGACCCGGAGACGACCGCCGACGTGCTCGCGCTGCTGGCCCGGGTGAACCGGGAGCTCGGCGTCACGATCGTGCTCATCACCCACGAGATGGACGCGATCCGCGCGATCGCCGACCGGGTGGCGGTCATGGAGAACGGCCGGGTGATCGAGAACGGGGACCTCTACGACGTCTTCGCCACGCCGACGACGCCCGCCGCCGCCCGCTTCGTGCGCACCGTGCTGCACGACCGGCCGTCCCCGGACACCGTGGCCCGGCTCCGCGCGTCCCACGCGGGCCGGCTCGTGACGATCCGCGTGCCGGACCGGAAGGGCTTCACCGCGGAGCTCTCGCGCGCCTTCGCCGCCCACGGCGTCGGGGAGCAGCTGGTGTTCGGCGGGATCAGCGAGATAGCGGAGCGACCGGTCGGCGCGCTCACCTACGCCCTCGAGGGAGCGGAGGACGCCGTCCACCGCCTCCTCGACGCGCTGCGGCGCACCGACCTCGACGTCGTGGAGGAGGGCTGAGATGGACGAGCTGATCGCTGACCTGCCCCAGTACGTGCAGGCCATCTGGGACACGCTCTACATCGTCGTGATCTCGCTCGTCGCGTCCGGCGTGGTGGGGCTCGTGCTCGGCGTCGCTCTCGCCACGACGAGGTCGGGCGGCCTGCTCGCGAACCGGGCCGCCTACACGGTGCTGAACGTCGTCGTGAACATCGTCCGGCCGATCCCGTTCATCATCTTCGTGACCGCCATCGACCCGTTGACCATCCTCGTGGTCGGCACGACGATCGGCCCGACGGCGGGCGCCTTCGCGCTGTCCGTCGCGGCGGCGTTCGCCGTCTCCCGCATCGTCGAGCAGAGCCTGGTGGGCGTCGAGCCGGGCGTGCTCGAGGCGGCACGGGCGGCGGGCGCGGGCCCGGTGCGCATCATCGCCACGGTGCTGATCCCCGAGGGCCTCGGACCGCTCGTGCTCGGCTACACGTTCCTGTTCGTCGGCATCGTCGACATGACCGCCCAGGTCGGCGCGATCGGGGGCGGCGGCCTCGGCGACTTCGCGATCACCTACGGGGCGCAGCGGTACAACTGGCCGATCGTCTACCTCACGGTCGCGACGATCATCGTGCTCGTGCAGGTGGGCCAGTTCGCCGGCAACGCGCTCGCGCGCACGGCGCTCCGCCGCTGACCGGGGGAGCCCCGTCGAGGCGGCCGGATCCCGATCGACGCTATCCGGCGTCGGACGGACGCCCGCCGACGGCGGCGACGGGAGCCGCGTCCGCCACCGCGGTCGGGCGGCGGTTGCGCCACGTGCCGAGCACGGAGCCGATCAGGATGAGCGGGAACCCGATCGCCAGGCCGATGGTGATCGGTTCGTGGAGCACGAGCGCGCCGAGCGACACCGCGACGACCGGGTTGACGTACGTGATCAGGCTCATCCGGGCCGGTCCCACCTCGGCGATGAGCGCGAACATCACGAGGAACGCCGTCGCCGTGCACAGCACCGCGAGCACGAGCACCGCGACGAGCACGCCCGCGGAGGGCGCGACCGGCCAGCGGGGGAGCGCGAACGGGGCGTAGGCCACCGTCGCGATGATCAGCGAGCCCGTGACCACGCCGATCGAGGGCAGGTCCGCGAGGAAGCGGGTGATGATGATGGGCCCGACCGCGTAGCCGACCACGACGGCGAGCACCTCGAGCACGGCGACGCCGTCGTGCGGCTGGAAGTCGAGCCCGACGAGCGATCCGACGCCGCAGAACCCGATGGCGAGGCCGACGACGCGTCGCGGGGAGAGCCGGTCGTGACCGAGGGTGGTGACGAGCACGGCCGTCGCGATCGGCACGGTCGCGATGAGCAGCCCGGTCGTCGAGCTGTTCAGGGTCGTCTCCGCGTGGCCGAGCAGCACCCACGGGCCGACGATCTCGACGACCGTGTAGATCAGCAGGGCCTTCCAGTGCGCGAGCAGGGGCCGGAGCGCCTTCGCACGGATCGCGAGGGGCAGCAGCAGGAGCGCCCCGATCGTGGTGCGTCCGAACGCCACGAACACCGGGTCGAGCTCGGTCACTGCGATCCGGATGAACAGGTACGGCACGCCCCAGATCAGCCCGAGGGCGACGAACAGCACCCATCCGCGGCGGGTCATGGGGCAGCCTTCAGCACCCCTCCACTCTCGCGCATGGGGCGGACGTTCCGCGGACGCTCCTGGCATGGGCGACGCTTGTGGCGGGATCGCGGCGCGGATACGGTCGGAAAGGCATCCTCATGCACCTCCGCTTCAGCAGCTCGACGACCGCAGACGGGGTGGTGGAGCGCGACTTCACCCTCGGGGACGTCCCCGGCGTCCTCTGGGCAGCGTTTCCGCCCACTCCGGGAGCGCCCCTGCTCCTCCTCGGTCACGGCGGTGGCCTGCACAAGCGGGCACCGGGCCTCGTCGCCCGCGCACGTCAGGCCGTCATCCGTGACGGCTTCGCCGCCGTCGCCCTGGACGCGCCGGGTCACGGCGACCGGCCGCGATCGGACGAGGACGCGCGGTGGGTGACTGCGATGCGACGCGCCCGCGAGGACGGGAGGCCACTTGGTCCGGTGCTCGATCCGTTCAACCGCTCGCTCGCCGAGCGGTCCGTGCCGGAGTGGCGAGCCGCCATCGACGCGCTGCTGGCGCTCCCCGAGATCGGGCCGGACGTGCCGCTCGGTTGGTCCGGCATGACCCTCGCGACCGCGATCGGTGTCCCGCTGGCCGCCGCCGAACCGCGGATCCGTGCCCTCATCGTCGGTGGCTCCCTCGCCTACGACTGGCTGCTGGAGGCGGCGAGGAAGGTGACGGTCCCCGTCGAGGTCCTGCTGCCGTGGGACGATCCCGAGCTCGACCGGGCATCGGGCATCGCGCTGTTCGAGGCCTTCGCGTCGGAGGACAAGACCCTGCACGCCTTCCCGGGGTCTCACTTCCGCGTTCCGGCGGACCGGGTCGACACCCGGTTCTTCGTGCGCCACCTGGCCGGACCGGCCGCGACCTGAGGGGACAGCGTGCGCCCGCACGTTTTCGCGGCATCCGTTCCTCCCCAGGCCCGTTCTGGCCGAGCGCCCTGTGGACGACGTTTCCCTGGTCGGCGGGCTCTCTCGGTCGTCAGGGGCTGTCGGTGGGCGGTGTCACGATGTGCGCATGCAGGTGATCGAGCAGCTGGCGGCGGAAGCCCTCGCGCTGGCCGCCGTCGCCTGCCGACCGGCGGTGCTGGACGACTGCCGGCTGCTGGAACAGAGCGAGGCGTGGGAGGCCATCGGCCGCCTCGCGGACGCCCGTCGGGTCGCGCTGGCCGGTGAGGTCGCCTGGCGGTCCCGGGAGCAGCTCGGCGATGCGTCGCTCGCCAAGCAGCACGGTGACCGGGACGCGACCGACCTGTTGGCCCGGCAGCTGCGGATCGGCACGCGGGAGGCGCGGCGGCGCACCGCGCTGGGACTCCGGGTCCGGGCCGGGCTGTCGATCACCGGCGAGGTGATCCCGTCCCGGTGGGCCCACGTGGCCGCCGCGCTCGAGGCCGGCGCGATCGGGGTGGATGCGGCGCGGGTGATCGTCGACGCGCTCGGCGCGGTGGCCCGGCGTGCCGGGCGGGAGCAGCTCGAGGTCGCCGAGGCCGCCCTCGTGGAGAGCGCTGAGACGTTGTCGCCGGATCTGCTGCGGGTGCAGGCCGAGGTGTGGCAGGCCGTCCTGGACCCCGACGGGACCAAGCCGGCCGAGGACGCCGCGCACCGCAACCGGAGCCTGAAGATCGGACGCGAAGGTCCCGATGGGATCACCACCACGGTGTTGAAGACCGAGCCGGAGATCACGGCGCTGCTCAAGGCGGCGATCGCGTCACATCGCCGCGGGGTGCAGTGGACGCGGCAGCCGGCGGAGGACTGTGCGGACGACTGCGAATGGCACGAGGCCGACGGCGACCAGCGCTCCAAGCCGCAGTTCGACCACGACACCCTGGTCGACATCCTCAAGGCCGGGCTGCGGGCCGAGGCGGACAGCGCCAGCAGCACCGCCGCCGAGCCCGAGGTGATCGTCCACGTCACCGCCGCCGACCTTCAGACCGGGCGCGGCTGCGGGTGGGCGGACGGGGCGTCGGGCCGGATCTCGATCCCCACGGTGCAGCGGCTGCAGTGCGCCGGTTCGACCCGGGTCGTGGTGACCGGAGACGGCGGGGAGCCGCTCTACCTCGGCACGAAACAGCGACTCTTCAGCCGAGCCCAGAAGAGAGCCCTCGCGGCCCGGGACGGCGGCTGCGCGTGGCCCGGCTGCACCGCCCCGGTCGCCTGGACCGAAGGCCACCACATCAAATGGGTCCGCCGGGACGGCGGCACCACCGACATCGACAACGGTGTGCTCCTGTGCTCGTACCACCACCATCTGATCCACTCGACCGACCAGTGGGAGATCCGCCTCCACAACCGGGCACCCCACCTCGTCCCCAAACGGTGGCGCGGCGACCCCCTGCCCCGGCACCGGATGCAACGACACCGCATCCACCTCGCCGGCGACCCACCCGGCCGCGCCGACTGACGGTGACGGGCAGCACGGTCGTCGCCGGTCACCGGGCCGGCCCGCACGCGGAGTGGAGCGGATCCCTCAGTAGCGAGTACCAATGTGGGTAGCGGCGTCGGCTGAGCCGGCCGGCTCGCGCCGACCGCTCCCGCCGATCCGCACCCTGCTCGCGAAGGAGACCTCATGACTCGTCCCATCACGTTGTTCACCGGCCAGTGGGCCGATCTGCCGTTCGAGGAGGTGGCGCGGCTGGCGGGGGAGTGGGGGTATGACGGGCTGGAGATCGCCTGTTGGGGTGACCACCTCGACGTCGCCCGGCACGCGGATGCGGAGTATGTGGCGGGCCGGAGGGCGATCCTGGAGAGGAACGGCTTGCAGGTGTGGACGATCTCGAACCACCTCGTCGGCCAGGCCGTCTGCGACGACCCGATCGACGCGCGCCACCGCGGCATCGTGCCCGACCGCGTCTGGGGCGACGGCGAGCCCGAGGGCGTGCGGCGGCGCGCCGCGGAGGAGCTGAAGGACACCGCCCGCATGGCGAAGGCCCTCGGCGTGAAGACCGTCACGGGGTTCACGGGGTCGTCGATCTGGAAGACGGTGGCGATGTTCCCGCCGGTGCCGGATGAGATGGTCGAGGCCGGGTTCCGGGACTTCGCGGACCGGTTCAACCCGATCCTGGACGTGTTCGACGAGGTGGGGGTGCGGTTCGCGTTCGAGGTGCATCCCAGCGAGATCGCTTACGACTACTGGACCGCGAAGCGGATGTTGGAGGCGATCGGGAACCGGCCGGCGTTCGGTCTCAACTGGGATCCGAGCCACATGGTGTGGCAGCAGATCGACCCGGTCGGCTTCATCCTCGACTTCGCGGACCGGATCTACCACGTGCACTGCAAGGACTCCAAGGTGCAGACCGGTAACGGCCGCAACGGGCGGCTGTCCTCGCACCTGCCGTGGGCGGACCCGCGACGCGGCTGGGACTTCGTCTCCGTCGGGCTCGGTGACGTGCCGTGGCAGCAGTGCTTCCGGGCGTTGAACGCGATCGGCTACGACGGCCCCTTGTCGGTGGAGTGGGAGGACGCCGGCATGGACCGCCTCATCGGCGCCCCACAGGCGCTCGAGTTCGTCCGCGCCAACGCCCTCACCCCCTCCGCCACGGCCTTCGACGCCGCCTTCTCCAGCGGACGCGGCTGACCGGTCGGGCAGTGGCTGCCGGCGCCTCAGGCCGGCAGCCGCTCCGCCCGCACGATCACGTCGTGGTGGCGCACCGGGTGGCCGGGCACGGCCGCCGTGTCCTCCCGCGCCGTGCGGATCCGCCATCGGCTCGGCTCGAAGAGCGCCGTCATGTCGGGAAGCGTGACCCTCGAGCCCTCCGGGGGCTGGTCGCCGTGGCCCGCCGCGCCCGGATGCCCGCTGTGCCCCACGACCAGCAGCGTGCCGCCGGGCGCCACCCACTGGCCGAGCCGGCGGTACAGGTCCAGCTGCGGGATGGACGCGTGCGCGTAGCCGGTGAACACGAGATCGAACGGCGCCTCGGGTGCCCAGCTCGTGAGGTCCGCCTCGATCCACGTCACCGATGCGCCAGCCCGCGTGGCCCGGTCCGCTGCGGCGGCGAGCGCGCTGGGGGCGATGTCGACGCCCGTGACGGTCCAGCCGTGCTGCGCGAGCCACACGGCGTCGGCGCCTGTGCCGCAGCCGGCGTCCAGCGCCCTCGCCGGCCTCAGTGTGCCGATCTCGTCCGTGAGGTACGGGTTGGGAGCGTCGAGGGCGCCGGCGCGCAGCGCGTCCCGCCAGTGCTGCTCCCAGGCGTCCTTCTCGAATCCCTCGATCACGAGACCAACTCTGCGGCCCCGCGTCCGCTCGCGCCAGCGCCCGGTCAGGCGTCCTCGCGGTCCGGGCTCTCCAGCCGGAAGAACGTGGACGTGTGCCCGTCCGAGCGCTCCTCCTGGTAGATGAAGTTGAGCCGCCGGTCGTCGAAGGTGGCGAACCACTCGTCCCAGGAGACGTGGCGGAGCCCGCTGTCGTCGCCGCCGAAGTCGAGCCGGAGCACGCCGAGGTGGTCGCCGTGCTCGGTCCCCGGCACGGTCGCGGGCCGGCCGCCGCGCGACTCCGCCCAATCCCGGATCACGTCGTGGTGGGTGGTGACGAGGCTGCGCCCCGGCCGCTCCGGGTCCTGATCGGTGGAGGTGACCTCCTGCGAGTACTTCAGCGACTTCGACGTGTCGGGGCCGGTGCGGACGTGCCCGCCGTCGGGACCCGCGCCTCGCGACGCGTCGTCCTCCTCGGCGCCGTCCCCGCCGGAGCGGGCCTCGGCCACCGCGTGGACCAGCTCCTCCTTCTTCATGTCGGACGCCCCCGAGACGCCCGCGTCGCGGGCCTCCCGGCGGAGCTCGTCGACCTTCTGCTCGCGCAGCTCCGTCTCGCTCACATCGGGCGTGTTCGGGGTCTGGTTGCCTGGCTCGTCGGGCATGTCGTCCTCCCTCTTCTTGGTCCGGATGGTGTCGCGCCCACCCGGACATCGCCTTCGAGGCTGCGGCATGCCGCCTCCGAGCCGGCCGAACACGACGAGGGTGGCCGCGCGGGTGATCCTTTGCGGCACCTCAGCGCACGGCGGTGAGGATGGCGCGTCGGAGGTGATCGCCGATGCGATCCTGGGGGGTCCGTCCGGGCCGCAGGGCACGACCGTGACGCCGCAGGGCTGGCTGCTTGGGCTGCCGATCGAGTCGGTGCGCGTGCTGGCACCGGTCTACGCGGTCGCCGGCGTGCTCGCCCTCGCGCTGCTGCTGCCGATGCCCGGCGTCCGCATGCGTGTCCGGATCTGGGAGCCCCTCGTGCTGCTCGCGGCCGGCATCGGCGCCCTCGCCGGTTCCCTCCTCGTGGTCGTCGTGGTCGACGTCGACGACCTGTTCGGCGTCCCCGCCTCCCTGGTCATCCGAGCCGCCGCCGCCGGAGCGGGCGCGGGGGTCGGGCTCGCCATCGGCAACCTCGTGGGGACGCGCTGGTGGCGCAGGGTCGTCGCGGTGCTCACGATCGTGGTCGCCGTCGCAGCGGGCGGCCTGATGATCAACAGGGACGTGGCCTACTTCCCCAAGCTCGGCGACGTGTTCGGCGTCACGGACATCTCGGCCCTGTCCGTGCACTCCGGCGACGATGCGGTGGCGGCCCTGCGCGGCTGGCGGGCGCCGGCCTCCCTGCCGACGACCGGCACCGTCGACATCCCCGGCACCGATTCGCACTGGCACGCCCGGCCCGCCTGGATCTACTTGCCGCCCGCCGCCCGGGTGGCCCACCCGCCGCGGCTGCCGGTCGTGATCGCCTTCTCCGGCCAGCCGGGTGGCCCCTCCGACGTCTTCCTCGCCGGGAACCTGCAGGCCACCCTGGACGGGATCGCCCGCGCGCATCACGGGCTGGCCCCCGTCGTCGTCGCGCCCGACCAGCTCGGTGCCCCGAACGTGAACCCGATGTGCGTGGACTCACGGATGGGGAACGTGCAGCGGTACGTGGTCGACGACGTGCGGGAGTGGGTGCTGCGGAACCTGCCGGTCGCGCCGAACCGGCGGGAATGGACCGTGGCGGGCTTCTCGGAGGGCGGCACCTGCGCCGCGCAGTTCGGAGCGGGCTTCCCCGCGATCTTCGGGTCGTACCTCGCGATCTCCTCGGAGCTCGGCCCGATCAACGGGTCGATCGCTCGCACCCTGCACGACGCCTTCCGGGGCAGTCGGACCGCGTGGGAGGCCGCCCAGCCCATCGCGATCATGCATCGACTGGCGCCCTACCGGCACACGTTCGCGCTCTACTGCGTGGGCGCAGGCGACAAGCGCTACGGGGCGGCGACGCCGGAGCTCGCCGCCGCGTCGCGCGCCGCCGGCATGCGCACGACGACCCGGGTGCTGCCCGGCCTCGCGCACAACTGGAACACGGGGGCGGCGGGGTTCGCCTGGGGCCTTCCCGAGCTCCTGCCGTGGTGGGGGATCTCGTGAGCGCCGCCGTCGCCACCTCGCCTGGCCACACCGCATCCGCGCGCCGACTGCTGCACGCGGTGCGGAGGAGCCCTGCCTCCTGCGTGCTGGCCGTGCTGCTCGTGGTCGTCGGCATCGCCGACGGTTCGCTGGTGCGCGCGCCCCTGCTGGCGGAGGTGCCCCCGTCCGCCGCGGGTCACCACCCGCTCGAGCTGATCGCCCTCTGGGCCGGGATCTTCGTGCCGCGGACGGTCGTGGGGCTCGTCGTCGGCGTCCTCGCGGTGCTCGCCGTGCTCGTGCCGGTGGAGCGGGTGCTCGGCACCGCCTGGACCGTGCTCGCCTACATGATGACCTCGTTCGTCGGGGTGACCGTCGGGGTGGCGCTGCAGTCGCTCGGCATGCTCGACCATGCCTTCTGGACGACGCCCGCGGACGGGGCTCCGGCGGCCGGGCCCCTCACGCCGGTGCTCGGCGCGCTCCTGACCGCCAGCGCGGTCAGCGGTCCGCTGTGGCGGCGGCGGATCCGGTTGATCGGGCTGTCCGGCGCGGTCGTCGTGCTGCTGTACTCGGGCCAGCCGGGCGACCTCTATCGGCTGCTCGCGGCCGTCGCCGGCCTCGGGCTCGGTCTGCTGCTCGCCCGTCGCCGGCCGACCCTCACGTGGCCGCGCAGCTCGCACCATGAGGCGAGGAGCCTGATGGCGTCGCTCGTCGCCGTCAGCGCCCTCGGACCCCTGGTCGCCCTCGCCGTTCCCCGCGGCTACGGGCTGCTCCGGCCGCTCGGGCTCCTCTTCCGTGACACCCTGCCGCCGCTCGGCCGCCTCCGCGCGGCATGCCGGCTGCCGCATCCGCCGCCCGGGTGCGTCCACGACATCGCGCTGGCGCGGCTGAACGGGCCCGGCGCGGTGCTGATGACCCTGCTCCCGCTCGTGGTGCTCCTGCTCGCGTCCTTCGCGATGTGGCGCGGCAGGCGCATCGCGGCCCTGGTCGCCGTCGGCGTGAACGCCCTTCTCGCCGTGCTCGCGGGCATCTACTACGGCTTCCTGCCCGCCGTGCTCGACCCGGACGAGCTGATCACGCGGAGCGGAGCCGCCGGACCGAACCTGCAGACGATCCTCGCCGTCGGGGTGCCCGCGGGAGTGGCCATCGCCGTGCTCGCGACGCTCCGGCACATCGACGTCCGGCCGTCGCGCCGCGCTGCCGTCGGATTCGCGGTCGTCGTCGCCGGCGGGCTCGCCGCCACGGCGGTGCTCTACATCGGCGTCGGACTCCTGCTGCGGCAGCAGTTCGTGCCGCACGTCGGCCTGCTCGACCTGCTTCGCGACCTGCCCGAGCGGTACGTGCCGGTCGGATTCCTCCGACTCCGGCGGCTCGACTTCGTGCCGCAGACCGACGCCGCGGAGCAGCTCTTCGACTGGACGGGGCCGATCGCCTGGCTCGTGCTGCTCGGCGCGCTCGCCGTCGCCGCACTGTCCCGCCGGGCGGCGCCCGCAACCGGGGACCTCGACCGCGTGCGGTCGATCCTGCGCCGCGGATCCGCGGGATCGCTCGGGCACATGGCGCTCTGGCGCGGCAACCGCTACTGGTTCGCCGCCGACGCGGCCCATGCCGTCGCGTTCCGCGAGGTGAACGGTGTCGCCATCACCGTCGGGGAGCCCGTCGGCCCGGAGGACGGGCGCATGGCGGCCGCCGCGGAGTTCGCGCTCTTCTGCGACGACGCCGGCCTCACCCCCGTCTTCTACGCCGTGCGGCCCGCGTTCGCGGACGCTCTGGGTGATGAGGCGCGGTCCTGGCCCTCGCTCCTGATCGGCGAGGACACGGTCATCGACCCCCGGTCCTTCGCCATGAAGGGGAAGCGGTGGCAGGACGTCCGGTCCTCGATCAACCGGGCCGAGCGCGCCGGCGTCACCGCCGTGGGAACCGACTGGGAGCACTGCTCCCTCGTTCGGCGGTCCCAGATCACCGCCATCTCGGAGGAGTGGGTCGCCGACCGGCGGCTGCCGGAGCTCGAGTTCACGCTCGGCGGGATCGAGGAGCTGAAGGACCCGGAGGTCCGCCTGCTGCTCGCGGTGGGTCCCGACGACCGGGTCGAAGGGGTGACGAGCTGGCTGCCCACGTACCGCGACGGCGTCGTCGTCGGCTGGACCCTCGACTTCATGCGCCGCCGCACGGGCGGGATGAACGGGGTGATGGAGTTCCTCATCGCCTCGATGGCGCTGCAGCTGCGGGACGAGGGAGCGGAGTTCCTCAGCCTGTCCGTCGCTCCGCTCGCGGCGTCGGGTGAGGGCGAGCTCCCGCGAGCGCTCGGGGCGCTCGCGCGGATCCTCGAGCCCGCCTACGGCTTCCGGTCGCTGGCCGCGTTCAAGGAGAAGTTCCAGCCGGAGCTGCGGCCCGTGGTGCTGGCGTTCCCCGACCCGCTCGCCCTGCCGAGCATCGGGATCGCGATCGCGCGGGCCTACCTGCCCGACATGTCGCTGCCGGACATGGCCCGGCTCGCCGGCGCCCTGCGCTGACCCGGTTCGCCCCCTCAGGGCAGCGCCGAGTCCGAACGGGCCGTCAGGGCATGGCCGGGTTCGGCGCAGGGCGGGGCGTCGGGCGGCCCGCATCTTTCCGCCGTCTCAGTGCGGCCCGGGTACGAAGGAGGCATGGACGATCTGCTCTCGCTCGGGCCCGCCGTCCTCGTGCCGGTGGTCACCGGCGCCTGGCTGGCCGCCGCCGCGCTCGTCGCCCTGTTCGTCGGCAGGGCGGTCCGTCTCGCCGACCGCCGGTCGACGCGCCCGGCGTCGCACTGACGGGCTGGGCCGGCGGCCCCAACCCGTCAGCTCACGAAGTCGATCAGGGCGGCAGCGGCGACGCCGGGGGCGATGTCGTGGGTCTGGCCGTCGAGCACGTCGAACCTGCCGCCCGCCGTCTCCGCGACCGCGCGGGCCCCGTACTGGAGGAAGTCGGGAGACGCGCCGCCGGCGAGTGCGAGCACCGGAGCGGCGAGACCGTCGAACCTCGGCACGCGACCGTCTCCCATGGCGGCGTCGTCGTAGGCGAGCGTCGGCGCCAGGGCCTCCATGCCGGCCCAGGCGGGCGAGTGCCGCATGCCCGCGACCGCCTCAGGGGGCAGGCCGACCCGGCGCAGGAACGCCTCGACGGCTGCGCCCCTGTCCCCGCGACCGAGCGCGTCCGTGAGCTCCGCCGTGTAGGCGTGGGCGCCGGCGACGGCCGGCTCGGGCATGTAGGGCGGCTCGTAGACCGCGACCCGGGTGACGGCGTCGAGGGCCGCCGCCGCCCGCAGCGCGAGCGCGCCGCCGGAGGATATGCCGAACAGCGCGGCGGGTGCGCCGACCGCATCGATGATCGCGGCGAGGTCCTCGATCTCGCGTTCGACGGCGTAGGGGGCGGTGTCGCCTGAGGCCCCGCGGCCACGGCGGTCGTACAGCACCACGCGGAGGCGGTCGCCGATGGCGTCCGCGATGCCCCGCATCGGTCCGCTGTCCCGGAAGCACATCGCCCCGTCGACCAGCACGAGCACCGGTCCCGCGCCGTGGACCTCGTAGGCGATGGCGGTTCCGTCCGCGGACTGCACGGTGTCGGTCATGGGTTCTCCTGTCGGGTGGTGGTGCGGCTCAAGACGTCCTCGAGGGTGTCGAGGGCACGGCCGAGCCCGGTCTCGATGCCGAGGCGGATCGCCCGGTCGCGGTCCATCGCCGAGCGGTGGCGGATGCGGATCGTGAGCTCGGTGGCGGCGTCCGAGGCGGGCGCGAGCTCGACGGCCACATCGGCGTGGGGCCGGTCGTGCGTCACCGACCCCGCGGGATCGGAGGACGTCTCCAGATAGGTCAGCCGGGTGGGCGGCGCGATCTCGCCGTACACCGCCCGCGCCCAGATCTCCTCGCCGGTGCGCCGGCCGCGCAGCCGGTAGTGCCACACGCCTCCCGGGCGGAAGTCGAGGCTGCACCACACCATCGGGTAGTCGGGCGGTCCCCACCAGAGCAGGAGCTCGGCGGGCTCGGAGAGGGCGCGGAAGACGCGGGGGACCGGGGCCGGCAGCTCGCGGACGACGTCGAGCCCGTGGCGCAGCCGCGTCACGCGGGCCGCGCTCATGCCCGCTCCTGCCGGAGCCGCGCATCCAGGCGGTCGAGGCTGTCGGTCCACAACGACTCGTAGTGGTCGGCCCACTCCTTCAGCCGCGTGAAGGCCTCCCGTTCGAGCCGGCATCGCCGCCACTGCGCCTCGCGCTCGCGGGACACGAGACCGGCACCCTCGAGCACGGTCAGGTGCTTCGAGACGGAGGGGACGGCGACGCCGAGGCGGACGGCGAGCTCGCCCACCGTCGCGTCACCGGCGCGGAGCTCGTCGACGAGCCGTCGGCGCGTCGGATCGGCGAGCGCCGCGAAGACGGGCCCGAGCGCGTCCGAGTTTCCCCTCGGAGAAGTTGCCACATGGGGAAAGTACCACGTCGGGAGCACCTGAGCAGGCCAGGAGCTCTTCGGCAGGCCCCTGGCGAACGAGGAGCCTGCCGAGGCGTTCACAGCCTGCCCAAGTGCTCCTGAGCCGTCGTCAGGAAGCGAGGCCGCGCAGCCACTCCGAGAAGGCGGCACGCGAGGCCTCCTGCATCCGTGCCGAGTGGCGCTGGCGCTCGCGGCGCAGCTCGTCCGCGTCGATCGCGTGCTCGTCGAGCTCGTTGTACCCGTCCGCCACCCACCGCTCGTGCATCTCATCCGTGACCTCCGGATGGAACTGCACGGCCAGGGCGTGACCGCCGATCGCGAACGCCTCGTTCGCGTAGTCGCTCGAGGAGGCGAGGCGCGTCGCCCCCGCAGGCAGCTCGAAGGTGTCGCCGTGCCACTGCACCACCGGCACGCCCGCGAAGTGGCGGATGGGGGACGCAGCGCCCGCGTCGGTGGGCTCGACGGGCCGATAGCCGATCGCCGTGGTGGCGCCCCTGTAGACGCGCTCGCCGAGCGCGGCCGCCATGAGCTGCGCCCCCAGGCAGACGCCGAGCGTCGGCCTCTCGGCCGCGAGCCGGGCCCGGAGCAGCCGCTGCTCGGCCTCGAGGAAGGGGTACGCCTCGGTCTCGTACGCGCCCATCTCCCCGCCGAGCACGACGACGAGGTCGGCCTCGGCCGGGTCGATCGCATCCACGTCCTCGGTCGTGACATCGACCACGCGCAGCGCGTACCCGTGCTCCTCGAGCACCGGGCGGATGTTGCCGAGATGGATGGTCGGGTCGTGCTGGAGGACGACGGCGGTCCGGGGCACCGGGCTCCTTCGGGGTCGGGGTTCAGAGCACCTTCGAGAGGAAGGCCTTCGTGCGCTCGTGCCGAGGGTTGGCGAGCACCTCGCTCGGATCGCCGGACTCGACGACCACGCCGCCGTCCATGAAGACGACCGCGTCCGCCACCTCGCGGGCGAAGCCCATCTCGTGGGTCACGACGATCATCGTCATGCCGCTCGCGGCGAGCCCCTTCATCACGTCGAGCACCTCGCCGACGAGCTCGGGGTCGAGGGCCGAGGTCGGCTCGTCGAAGAGCATCAGCTTCGGGTCCATGGCGAGCGCGCGGGCGATGGCCACGCGCTGCTGCTGACCGCCGGAGAGCTGCGAGGGGTAGTGATCGCCCTTGTCGCCGAGGCCCACGCGCTCGAGCAGCTCCTCGGCGCGTTCCACCGCCCTGCCCTTCGCGAGGCCCTTCACCCGGATGGGCGCCTCGATCACGTTCTCGAGCGCGGTCATGTGCGGGAAGAGGTTGAAGCGCTGGAAGACCATCCCGATCTCCCGGCGCTGCCGCGCGGCCTCCTTCGGCTTCAGCTCGTAGAGCTTGTCGCCGTGCTGCCGGTACCCCACGACCTGGCCGTCGACGGCGAGGCGGCCGGCATCCACCCGTTCCAGGTGGTTGATGCAGCGCAGGAACGTGGACTTCCCGGATCCGCTCGGGCCGATGATGCAGAGCACCTCGCCGGGGTCCACGGTCAGGTCGATGCCGCGCAGGACGTGGTTCGTGCCGAAGCTCTTGGATACGCCCTCGGCCTGCACCATGGGTGTCACGGCGCTCATCCCTTCCCTCCGAGGTCGTTGCCGTCGGGTGCGCCGGCGGCGGGCAGCACTCCGGCGGCTGCGGCCCGATCGGGGCGCCGCGCGTTCACACCCCGGGAGAACCGCTTCTCGAGGAAGAACTGCCCCACCATCAGGATCGAGGTGAAGAGCAGGTACCAGAGCGAGGCGACGATCAGCAGCGGGATGGGCGTGTAGGTCACCGCGGAGATGTCCCGGGCGACGCCGTAGAGGTCCGTGGTCAGCGGGATCGCCGCCACCAGCGAGGTGGTCTTCAGCATCGAGATGACCTCGTTGCCGGTCGGCGGGATGATCACCCGCATCGCCTGCGGGATGATGATCCGCGTCATCGTCTGCCACCAGGACATGCCGAGCGCCGTCGCCGCCTCCTCCTGGCCGGTGTCCACGGAGAGCAGGCCGGCGCGGACGATCTCCGCCATGTAGGCCGCCTCGTTCAGGGCCAGGCCGACGAACGCGATGATGAACGCGTTCTGCATGAAGCCGAGGCTCAGCGAGTACCCGAGGCTCGTCCACGGCACGCCGAGGAAGATGTGCGGATAGATCAGTGAGAAGAGCCCCCAGAACACGAGCTGCACGTAGACGGGCGTCCCCCGGAAGATCCAGAGGTAGAGCCAGGCGACCGACTTGACGACCGGGTTGGGCGAGAGTCGCATCACGGCGAGGACCAGGCCGAGCAGGACCCCGATGATCATCGAGTAGACGGTCAGCTGGATGGTCACGAGGGCCGCGGCGCTGATCCGCCGGTCGAACACGTACTTGCCGACGTACTGCCAGCCGTAGGCCTGCCGCTGGGCGGCGTCGATCACGAAGAGCACGACCAGGGCGATCAGGACGACCGCGAAGACGATCCGCCAGGGATGCCGGAGCTTGCCCGCCTTGATCGGCTCCGCCGCGGCACGCGAGCCGGCCGGCGGGGGGACCGCCCCCGCCGGCCGTGCCTGGATGCCCTCGGACACCGGGGTCAGCCCTTGGAGGCCGCGTTGATCTCGGCGGTGGTGACGGCGCCGTCGGCGACGCCCCACTTGTCGAGGATCTTCTTGTACGTGCCGTCGTCGATGAGCGCCTGCACGGCCTTCTGCAGCACGGGCGTGAGCTTCGAGTTCTTCGCCACGGGCAGGCCGTAGGGCGCCTCGTCGAAGGTCTTGCCGGCCTCCTGCAGCTTGCCGCCCGACTTCGAGATCGCGTACAGCGT
>JAICSU010000142.1 GCA_025936735.1 Amnibacterium sp. | reverse complement strand
TCTGCGCCTCGATCCCCTGGGCGGCGTCGACCAGCAGCACGGCCCCTTCGCAGGCGGCCAGGCTGCGCGACACCTCGTAGGTGAAGTCGACGTGTCCCGGCGTGTCGATCATGTTGAGCACGAATGACTCGCCGACCCGGTCACCCTCGCGCACCCGCCAGGGCATGCGCACGGCCTGACTCTTGATCGTGATGCCGCGCTCCCGCTCGATGTCCATGCGGTCGAGGTACTGGGCGCGGGCGTCGCGATCCGAGACGATCCCCGTGATGCCGAGCATCCGGTCCGCGAGGGTCGACTTGCCGTGGTCGATGTGCGCGATGATGCAGAAGTTGCGGATCGACTCGGGCGGCGTCGCGGCGGGCTCGAGGGGCGTGGTGGCGCGGGGCATGGCGCCGACAGTCTCCCCCATGACGGCGGGAGGTAGCGTCGGGCCGTGCCGACGCCCGAGTTCATCCTGCGCCTGCGCGAGCGGATCGGGCACGAGCCGCTGTGGCTCGTCGGCACGACGGCGGTCGTCGTCGACGGCGACCGTCTGCTGCTCGTGAAGCGCGCCGACTCCGGCGACTGGTCACCCGTCGCCGGCATCGTGGAGCCCGGCGAGCCTCCCCATCCGCACGGCCGTCCCGACGCTTCGCGTCGCGCCGGAACCGGCGGCCGTGGGCCCACGGCGGACGCCGCCGAGCGGGAGGTCTGGGAGGAGGCGCGCGTGCACGCGGTCGTCGAACGCCTGGCCGCCGTCGGGGTGACGAAGGAGTACGAGTACCCGAACGGCGACCGGACCCGGTACACCGACCACACCTACCGCCTCCGCTACGTCTCCGGCGAGGCCGCCGTCGGTGACGACGAGTCGACCGAGGTGGCGTGGTTCCCGCGCGACGCACTGCCGCCGATGCCCGAGCGGTACCTGCGCCGCATCCGCCACGCGCTCGAGGACCGCGCCGACACCCTGATCGAGCGCGGACCGGAGCCCTGAGGCCGGCGCTCGCGAGGACGACACCTCGCGAGCGCCTTGCGGACACACCATCCCGCTGCAGCGCGCTCGGATGTCCGTTCGGCGCTCGGAAGCCGTCAGACGGCAGCCGCTGTCACCGGCACCTGGCACGGTGTCGCGGGTGACCGACACCCGCACCGCGGCGCTCGCCGTCCTCCGCACCCTCGTCGGGAGGCCCGACGCGGAGTTCCACGACGGCCAGTACGCCGCGATCTCCGCCATCGTCGACGACGCGCGGCGTGCCCTCGTCGTGCAGCGCACCGGGTGGGGCAAGTCCGCCGTCTACTTCGTCGCCACGAAGCTGCTGCGTGACCGCGGGGCCGGCCCCACGCTCCTGGTCTCGCCGCTGCTCGCGCTCATGCGGGACCAGGTGGCCGCGGCCGCCCGGGCGGGGATCCGCGCCGCCTCGATCGACTCGGCGAACCCGCACCTCTGGGACGACGTGCGGGCGCGGCTCGCCGCGGACGAGATCGACGTGCTGCTCGTCTCGCCCGAGCGGCTGAACAACCCCGACTTCCGCGAGGCGCAGCTGCCGACCCTGATCGCGCGCACGGGGCTGCTCGTCATCGACGAGGCGCACTGCATCTCCGACTGGGGGCACGACTTCCGCCCCGACTACCGACGGCTTCGCGACGTGGTGGCCACGGCGGCCGGCACACCGGTGCTCGCGACGACGGCGACCGCGAACCGGCGGGTCGTCGACGACGTCGTCGCACAGCTCGGCGCGCCGGAGGAGGTGCTCACCATCCGCGGGCCGCTCGCTCGCGCGTCGTTGCGCCTCGGCGTGCTCCGCACCGCCGATCAGGCGGCCCGCCTCGGCTGGCTGGTCGAGCACCTGAAGGACCTGCCGGGGTCCGGGATCGTCTACGCGCTGACGGTGGCCGCGGCCGAGGACACCGCCCGGCTGCTGCGCGAGGCCGGATACGACGTGCTCGCGTACACGGGGAGGACGGAGAACGCGGAGCGGGAGTCCGCCGAGCAGGCGCTCAAGGAGAACCGGGTGAAGGCGCTCGTCGCCACGAGCGCTCTCGGCATGGGCTTCGACAAGCCCGACCTCGGCTTCGTCGTGCACCTCGGCGCGCCGTCCTCCCCGGTCGCCTACTACCAGCAGGTGGGCCGGGCGGGGCGGGCCACCGCGTCGGCCGACGTGCTGCTGCTGCCCGGCGCCGAGGACGAGGCGATCTGGTCCTACTTCGCCACGGCGAGCATGCCCACGAAGGAGAAGGCGGAGGCCGTGCTCCGCGAGCTGGAGCCCGAGCGTCCGCTCTCCACGCCGGCGCTCGAGGCGCTCGTGGACATCAAGCGCAGCCGCCTCGAGCTGCTGCTCAAGGTGCTCGACGTCGACGGCGCGGTGCAGCGCGTGCGCGGCGGCTGGGTGGCGACCGGCCGCGGATGGACCTACGACGCCCTGCGCTACGAGCGGATCGCCGCGGCGCGGCTCGCGGAGCAGCAGCACATGCTCGACTACGAGTCGCTGCCCGCCGGGCCGGAGGGTTGCCGGATGCAGTACCTGCAGCGCGTCCTCGACGACCCGACCGCCGCGCCCTGCGGGCGCTGCGACAGCTGCGCCGGCACCTGGTTCCCGACGGCAGTGTCCGCCGACGCCGCAGGGACGGCGGGCGCGGCTCTGCAACGGGTCGGCGTACCGATCGAGGCGCGCAAGCAGTGGCCGGCCGGCGCCGACGCGCGCGGACTGGCGGTCAGGGGGAACATCCCGCTCGGTGATCGTCCCGAGGAGGGCCGCGCCATCGCCCGACTCACCGACCTCGGGTGGGGCGGAACCCTGCGGCGACTGCTCGCGGCCGGAGCCCCCGACCAGGAGGTGCCGCGCGCCGTCGTCGATGCGGCGGTGGGGGTGCTCCGCGAGTGGGACTGGACCGAGCGCCCGGTGGGAGTCATCGCGATGCCGTCGCACGCGCATCCGCTGCTCGTCGGATCCACGGCCCGGGCGCTCGCCGAGATCGGGCGGCTGCCGCTGCTCGGGGCGCTCGAGTCGACCACGCCCGCGTCGCCGGAGGGCGGCGGCGCCAGCCTCGCCCGGCTGGCCGCCGTGTGGTCGGCGTTCCGCGTGCCGGACGACCTGCGAGCCGTGCTCACCGAGACCCGCGGACCGGTGCTGCTGGTCGACGACTCCGCCGACTCCCGCTGGACCGCGACCGTCGCCGCGCGACTCCTCAAGGCCGCGGGAGCCGACGCGGTCCTGCCCTTCGCGCTCGCGCTGCAGGCCTGAGGACCTCCTCGGTCAGGCCGGCACGGACGCGGGGACGCGCGGGAGGCGGCCGAGGCCGGCCAGCAGCGTCTCCCTCGATGCGGCCGCGCACACGCGGATCCACCCCTCGCCCGCGGCGCCGAACGCGCTGCCGGGGGCGACCGACACCCGCTGCTCGAGCAGGAACCGCTCCGCCCAGTGGGCGACGTCGCCGCCGCTCGCGTGCGACACGTCGACCCAGAGGTAGAACGCCCCGCGCGGCTCGAGATACCGGATGCCCAGCTCGTCGAGCAGCGCGCTCGCGGCCGCGAGGTTGGAGCGGTAGTGCTCGGCGGCTTCCGCAACGGCGTCCTGCGGGCCGGTGATGGCGGCGAGCGCCGCGTGCTGGGCGGGCGTGTTGACGCAGGAGACGATCGCCTCCTGGTAGGTGCGCAGCACCCCGTCGAGGCCGCTGGGCACGACGAGGCTGCCGACACGGGCGCCCGTCAACGCGTAGGTCTTCGAGAAGGAGTGCACGGTGAGCACCCGGTCCTCGGCGTCGAACGAGGCCGGGCTCACGTGCGGGACGCCCCACGTGAAGGCCTCGTACACCTCGTCGCTGATCAGCCACAGGTCGTGCCGGGAGGCGAAGGCGAGCAGCTCCCGCAGCACCGGCTCGGGAAACACGACGCCCAGCGGGTTCGACGGCGAGTTGACGATGATCGCCCGGGTCCGGGCGGTCACGAGCGACTCCAGCGCGGCCACGTCCGGCAGGAACGCGCGCGCCGAGTCGAGCCGGTACGGCACGGGGACCGCCGACAGCATGCGCGGCGCCATCGTGAAGGTCGTGTAGCCGGGGTCCGGCACGAGGACCTCGTCGCCGGGCTCGAGCACGAGCGACAGCGCGAGGTACAGCGCCTCGGTCGCGCCGGGCGTCACCCACACCTGCTCCGCGTCCACCGGCATCCCGTTCACGCGGCGGAGCTTCGCGGCGATCGCGTCCCGCAGGGGCGCGATGCCGGCGTTCGCCGTGTAGTCCGTCTCGTCCGAGAGCCACGCGCGGCTCGCCGCCTCCAGAACGTGCGGGGCGACGGCCCGATCCGGCTCGCCCACGGCGAGCGGGAGCACATCCGGCATCCGCAGCGCGATCTCGTGGATGCGGCGGATGCCCGAACCGGGGACGGCGAACGCGGTACGGGAGAACGACGGCACCCTCGCATTCAACCGCGGCTCCGTGCCAGGAACGGGCAGCAGGCCGCAGGGCTCGACCTGATACGCTGTCGGACGGCTTTCGGGCGCCGCGAGATCGTGCGGCCCGGCCCGACGACGGCGGACACTCCGCCCTCCCGACATCGTCCTTTCGAAAGAGGCATCCGCACGTGGCGAACATCAAGTCGCAGCTCAAGCGCATCGGCACCAACAAGAAGGCCCACGACCGCAACAAGGCCGTGAAGAGCGAGCTCAAGACGGCAATCCGCGCCGTCCGCACGGCGATCACCGCCGGCGACAAGGACAAGGCCGTGAGCGCCCTCTCCTACGCGAGCAAGAAGCTCGACAAGGCCGCGTCCAAGGGCGTCATCCACAAGAACCAGGCCGCGAACCGCAAGTCGGCCATCGCGAAGCACGTCGGCCGCCTGAGCTGACGCGGTCCACCGCGTCCCTTCCAGCCTGCTGACGGGCCGGTTCGGGCACGACGGGCGCCGATGACGGCCGTCCACGCCCGAAGCGGCCCGCCGACTGCGCGGTGGGGTCAGCGCCGGCGGCGGGTGCCGAAGATGCCCTCGAGCACGCCGGACAGCACCTGCCGCGTCGCGCGCGAGCCGAGCACCTTCCCGATGACCTGCGCGCCCTGCTGCAGCTGCCTGCGCTGGGCGGCGGCCGCGCGCTCGTGGTCCCGCGCCTCCTGGGCCGCCTGACGGTCCAGCTCCGCCCGGCGCTTCCGCTCGGCGGCGTCCGCCGCAGCCTGCTCCTTCGCCTGCTCCTTCGCGGCCTTCGCCTGCGCAGCGGCCTCCGCCGCGGCGTCGGCCGCCTGCTTGGCGGCGTTCATCTTCGCGGTCAGGATCTCCGCGGCCGACTCCCGGTCGAGCGGGGTGCCGTACTTCGCCCAGAGCGGTGATCCGGTGACGGTCGACTGGATCGTGTCGTCCGAGCTCGGCCCCATCGCGGCCTGCGGTGCGCGCAGCCGCGTCCAGGCGACGGGTGTCGGGGCGCCCGTCTCGCTCATCACGGTGACGACGGCTTCGCCGATGCCGAGGCTCGTCAGCACCTCCTCGAGGTCGTAGCCCGACTTCGGGTACGTCGAGACCGTCGCGCGCAGCGCCTTGGCGTCGTCGGGGGTGAACGCCCGCAACGCGTGCTGCACGCGAGACCCGAGCTGGCCGAGCACCTCCGCCGGCACGTCCTTCGGCGTCTGGGTGATGAAGAAGATGCCCACGCCCTTGGAGCGGATGAGCCGCACGGTCCGTACGACCTGCGCGAGGAACTCCTTCGAGGCGTCCGTGAACAGCAGGTGCGCCTCGTCGAAGAAGAACACCAGCTTCGGCTTGTCCGCGTCGCCGACCTCGGGGAGGTCGTTGTAGAGGTCCGCGAGCAGCCACATCAGGAAGGTGGAGTAGAGCTCCGGGCGGTCCGCGATCGTGGGCAGCTCGAGCAGGCTGATGATGCCCCGGCCGTCCGGGGCGGTGCGCAGGAACTCCCCCGTGTCGATCTCCGGCTCCCCGAAGAAGACGTCGGCGCCGCCGTCCGCGAAGGTCACCAGCTCGCGCAGGATCACGCCGATCGTCGCCCCCGAGACGGCGCCGAGCGCGGTGAGCTCGTCCTTGCCGTCCGGGCCGGCCAGCAGCTGCAGCACGGCGCGCAGGTCCGCGAGGTCGAGCAGGGCGAGTCCGTTGTCCTCGGCGTAGTGGAACACGAGGGCGAGGCTCGACGCCTGCGTCTCGTTCAGGCCCAGCGCCCGGGCGAGCAGCAACGGACCGAACCCGTGCACCGTCGCGCGGATGGGCACGCCATGGCCGGCGCCCCCGAGCGAGAAGAACTCGACCGGGAAGGAGGCGGGGGCCCAGTCCTGCCCGATCGCGGTGGTGCGGGCGAGCAGCTTCGCGTTCGGGGTGCCCGCAGTCGCGAGGCCGGAGAGGTCGCCCTTCATGTCGGCGGCGAACACGGGCACGCCGTTCGCGGAGAGCTGCTCCGCCAGCGCCTGCAGGGTGCGCGTCTTGCCCGTTCCCGTCGCTCCCGCCACGAGCCCGTGCCGGTTCAGCATGCCGAGCGGCACGCGGACCGGAGCATCGGGCACCGGTCCCCCGTTCAGCAGCGCGCCGAGCTCGAGGGCGGTGGCCTGGAAGGCGTACCCGGACCGGATCGCCGCGACCTCCGCGTCGTCGAGGGGGCCGGCGGCGCGCGGGTTCCCGGCCGGGGACGGAGGCTCGGCAGCGGCGCTCGCCGCAGCGGCCGCGGCGGCGGCCGCCGCCTGCGCGCGAGAGACGGCGGCTTCCGCCTCCGCCTGCAGCCTGGCCGCCTCGGCCGCGGCGGCGAGGGCCGCCTGCTTCGCCTGCTCCACCGCGCCGTCGGTCATGGGGCCGCCTTCCGTCGGCCGCATCCTCGCATCCGGGGCCGAGCGGCGTCGAGGGCGGTCAGGCCTCGCCGCGCGCGGCCACGAACGCGACGAGGCGCTCGACGGCGAACTCCGGGTCCCTGGCGGCCCCCTTCACGCGCTCGTCGGTCTCCGCGAGCATCACCATCGCCCGGCCCAGTCCCTCCGCCTGCCAGCCCTGGGCGTCCCGCCGCGCGCGGTCGACCTGCCACGGGGCGAGGCCGAGCTCCGATGCGACCCGCGCTCCGCTCCCGCCTGCGTCGAACACCCGCGCCATGGTGCGCAGCTTCATCGCGATCGCCGCGACGATCGGCACCGGATCGGCGCCGGTCGCGATCGCGTGCCGGAGCAGGACGAGGGCGTCACCGCGGCGACCGGCGAT
>JAICSU010000205.1 GCA_025936735.1 Amnibacterium sp. | reverse complement strand
TTCTTCGACGGCCCGCTCGACCACCTCTTCGCGATGCCGGTGCTCACCGACTACATCGAGCGCACGGTCGACCTGTCGAACATGGTCATCGTCTCGCCCGACATGGGGCGCGTGCGGGTCGCCGACGTGTGGAGCGACCGGCTCGACGTGCCGCTCGCGATCATCCACAAGCGCCGCGACCCGGCCGTGGCGAACCAGGTCACGGTGCACGAGATCGTCGGACAGGTGGCCGGCAAGATGTGCCTGCTCGTCGACGACATGATCGACACCGGCGGCACGATCGTGAAGGGCGCGGAGGCGCTGAAGGCGGCCGGCGCCACCGGCGTCATCGTCGCGGCGACCCACGCGATCTTCTCGCCGCCCGCGGTCGAGCGGCTCTCCTCCGGGATCATCGACCGGGTCATCGTCACCGACACGCTGCCCCTGCCGCCGGAGAAGCGGTTCGAGCAGCTCGAGGTGCTGCCGATCGCGCCGCTGCTCGCCCGCGCGATCCACGAGGTCTTCGAGGACGGCTCGGTCACCTCGATGTTCAACGGCGCCGCGTAGCGCCTGCACGACCTCGGGACATCCGCACGGCGGCGCCGGGCTGCAGGTGTCCCGAACCCGTGCAGAAGCGCACCCCGTACGCTGCGGGCGACCCGACCCTGGAGGATCCGTGTCCACTCCCACCCCCGCGCCCGGCTGGTATCCGGATCCGGCCGGCTCCTCCCGGCGCCGCTGGTGGGACGGCCGGGCCTGGACCGACCACGTCGCCGACGGCGCGTGGGACGGCAGCATCGAGCAGCCGCCCCTCGCCCCGGACGCCCGCGTGAACACCCCGTTCATCTGGATCATCGCGCTGCTCCCGCTGGTCTCCGCGGTCGCCTTCCTCACCTGGGACGTGGAGGGCTACTTCCGCCGCGCCATCGAGGATCCGCAGCACGCCGCGGTGCAGCAGCTCACCGACCCCGGCTACCTGCTCACCTCCGCGGTCGGGTTCCTGACCTACCCGGCCATCGTGGTGCTCGCCTACTTCGACTGGCGCGCGCTGACCCGGATGGGCGTCGTGAAGCCGTTCCACTGGGCCTGGTCGTTCCTGACGATCGTCTACATCATCGGCCGCCCGGTCGTGCTGCGGCGTCGCGTGCATCGGGGCCTCGCGCCGCTGTGGACGTTCCTCGTCGTCTACCTGCTGGTGGTCGTGATCATCGGCGTGAAGCTCGCCGTGGCGTTCGCCGCGATCGCCCCGATCGTGTCGCAGCTCGGCGCCCCGTAGGCCCGTGACGGGCGCCGGGCGCCGCGCTACCGTGCCGTCATGACGGCGGACGCCGAGGACGCGCTCCGGGCGGAGGTCGCCCGGTTGCTCGCGGTGCCCGTGCGCGCCACGGCCGACGGGACCGCAGGGCTCGCCTCGCCCTTCGCCGTCGGCGCGCTCGCGACCGCGGCCGTCGCGGCGTTCGCCGACGCGGTCGCGGACCTGACCGGCGGCCGCGGCGCCGCGGTGCACCGCGACCGGGCCGCGCAGTGGTTCCGTTCCGCGCTGCAGCCCGACGGGTGGGCGCCGCCGCCGTCCTGGGACCCCGTCGCGGGCGACTACGCGGGGTCCGACGGCTGGATCCGGCTGCACACGAACGCGCCGCACCACCGGGCCGCCGCGCTCCGGGTGCTCGGCGTCCCCGCCGAGCGGGACCTGGTGGCCGCCGCCGTGGCCGCCCGGCCCGTCGCGGAGCTCGAGGCCGACGTCGTGGAGGCGGGCGGCTGCGCGGCGCGGATGCGCACGGCGGCGGACTGGGCGGCCTCGCCCGAGGGACTGGCGGTCGCCGCCGAGCCGCTGATCGACGTGCGGCCCTCCGAGGCGGAGGTCGACGGAGGGGCGGAGGTCGACCCACGCTGTCCGCTGACCGGCATCCGCGTGCTCGACCTCACCCGGGTCCTCGCGGGGCCGGTCGCGACGCGCGCCCTCGCGGGTGTCGGCGCGACCGTGCTGCGCATCGATCCGCCGGACTGGGACGAGCCGGGCGTCGTGCCGGACGTCACCCTGGGCAAGCGGGTCGCCCGTCTCGACGCCGGGACCCCGGCCGGGCGGGCGCGCCTGCAGGAGCTGCTCGCGAGCGCGGACGTGCTCGTCCACGGCTACCGGCCCGGAGCGCTCGAGCACCTCGGCCTCGGCGAGGAGGAGCGGCGCCGTCTCCGGCCCGGCCTCATCGACGTCGTGCTCGACGCCTACGGCTGGTCGGGGCCGTGGTCGGGGCGGCGGGGGTTCGACAGCCTCGTGCAGATGTCGACCGGCATCGCGGAGGCCGGCATGCGGGATGCGGAGGCCGCGAAGCCGGTGCCGCTGCCGGTGCAGGCCCTCGACCACGCGACCGGGTGGCTGATGGCCGCCGCCGCGATCGCCCTGATCCGCGACCGGGCCCGGACCGGCCGGGGCGGATCCGCCCGCCTCTCGCTCGCCCGCACGGCAGCCGCGTTGCTCGGGATGCGCGGCCCGGACGTCGCCTCCCCGGTGCCGTCGCCCGCCGGCGAGCCGACCGCGATCCCCACCCCGTGGGGGCCCGCCGCGGTCGCGCCCGCGCCGTTCGAGGTCGACGGCGTGGCGTTCCGCTTCGACGCCGGCCCGGCGCCGCTCGGCGCGGATGAGCCCGAGTGGCCCTGAGGGCGGCGGCACCGCCGATCGCGGTCGTCCAGGCGGCGATCGCCGAGGCGACCTCGGACCGGCAGACCGCGACGGACGTCCGCGCCGTCGTGCTCGTCGAGGGCCGCAGCGACCGGGCGGCGCTCGACACCGCCGCGTTGCTGCTCGGGCGGGACCTCGCGGCGGAGCGGGTGGCGGTCGTCGCGATGGACGGCGTCACCAACCTCGTGCGGTGCGCCGCGACCGCGGCGGCGGTCGCCCCCGGCGTCCCCGTGGTGGCGCTCGTCGACGCCGCCGAGGACCGCTGGGTGCGCCGGGCCCTGCAGCGGATCCCCGTGCCGGTGGCTCTGGAGCGGTGCTACCTGGACCTCGAGGACGAGCTGCTGCGCGCCCTCGGCACGTCGCGGGCGCTCGACGTGCTCGCGGCCTCCGGCGAGCTGGCGGCGTTCCGGATGCTGCAGGGGCAGCCGGCCCAGCGGCCGCGCCCGATCGAGGCGCAGCTCCACCGCTTCCTCGGCGTCGCCAGCGGCCGCAAGGAACGCCTCGCCCGCGCGTTGACGGCGGCCCTCGCGCCGGACGAGCTGCCGCCGCCGATCCGCGCGGTGCTCGCCGCGACCGCGTGAGTCAGCCGCGCCGAGCCCGCGCGTAGGCGGGTTCCCGCAACCGCCGGGTCCAGCCGTACGTCCCCGCGCCGGGGAGCGGATGACGCACGGCGTCGAACCGCGGCGTCGGGGCGTCGATCCGGCCCTCCACCGCGGTGAGCTCGAGGTCCGCGAACCGGTGCCAGCGCCCGGTCGGCGTCGCGAACAGCAGCTCGAGCCGCCACGGCTCGCCGGTGAGGAGGTCGTGCAGGTCCTCCATGCGGGCGGGCAGCGCGAGCGGCGTGCGGGACCTCGCCGCGACCTGCACGGGGCCGTGGGACCCGCGGTAGGGCATGAGGCTCGTGAACCAGGCGCGGCCCGGGGTGCGGCGCGGCGCGAGGAGGAAGCGGCCCGGCACCCGGAACCCGGTGGTCGACAGCAGCAGGTCGGCGGGACCGTCCGGGGTGGTCACGCGGACGGCGAGCCCGAGCACGTCGGGCAGCACCGCAGGCAGTGACGCTCCGCGGGAGAACCGCGCCGTCACCGCCGGTGGGGTGCCGGGGCCGCGGTCGTCGATACAGGCGATCCCCGACCGCGCGGGCGATGCGGGCCGCCACCGGATCCGCCCCGTCAGCAGCACGCCGGTGGTGTGGATGGGGCGCGGACCGCGGACCCGCAGCAGAACGCCCATCAGGGCGGCCAGCATCCGGCCTGCGACGCGCGTCGGAGATCCCGCCATGGGCGGCACCGTAACGGCCGGCCGTCGGCTGTTCCTGTCCGCCGGTTGAGCGCCACCTGCAGCGCATCCTCGGGAACCGGCACTCGGCATCCGCCCGCCCGGCACTCAGTAGATTCTCGCGGGGGATCCACGAGGTGCGACGAGGAGCGTTTCCATGCAGTTCCGCTATCTGGGCAGGTCCGGCTTCAAGGTGTCGGAGATCACGTACGGCAACTGGCTCACGCACGCGAGCCAGGTCGAGAACGATCAGGCCATCGCCTGCGTGAAGGCCTCGCTGGAGGCCGGGATCACGACCTTCGACACCGCCGACGTGTACGCGAACACCGGGGCGGAGACGGTCCTCGGCGAGGCGCTGAAGGGCGAGCGCCGCCAGTCCGTCGAGATCTTCACGAAGGTCTTCGGTCCCACGGGACCGAAGGGCCACAACGACGTCGGGCTCTCGCGCAAGCACATCATGGAGTCCATCGACGGCTCCCTCTCCCGGCTGCAGACCGACTACGTCGACCTCTACCAGGCGCACCGCTTCGACTACTTCACGCCGCTCGAGGAGACGATGCAGGCCT
>JAICSU010000253.1 GCA_025936735.1 Amnibacterium sp. | reverse complement strand
GACCTGTTCCAGCTCGTCGACGACGAGGCCGAGGTCCGGGTGCTCTACACCGCCCGCGGCGTCGGCCGGCACGAGCGGGTCACCAACGACTGGGTGCGCGCGAAGTACGACATCGACGCCGCCCAGTACGCCGCCTTCGCCACCCTGCGCGGTGACTCCTCCGACGGCCTGCCCGGGGTCGCCGGGATCGGCGAGAAGACCGCCGCCCGGCTGCTGGCGGAGTTCGGGGACCTCGACGGCCTCCTCGCGGCGGCGGCGGACCCCGCCGTCCCGCTCTCGGCGGCCATCCGCGCGAAGCTGCACGCCGGTGCCGGCTACCTCGAGCGAGCCCGGCCGGTCGTCGCGGTCGCGCGCGACCTCGACCTCCCGCCCTTCGACGCCGCGATCGCGGTGCCGGAGGGCGGCGCCGAGGAGCTCGCGCGCCTGGCCGCCCGCTGGGGGCTCGGTGGCTCGGCCGACCGGGCGATCGCGGCGATCCGGGCCGCGGAGGGGGCGGACGACGCGATGGCGAACGACGCAGGGCAATCCCCGGTCAGCCCGTGATTTGCTGAGGACGACCACGAATTCCCGGCGTAGGATCCGGATCGTACGGGGAGCGATGGCGCTCCCCAGGTCGAAGGAGACACCATGTCGTCGGCACGCGCCACGAACCGCCCCAACAACCGCTCCGGCAGCCCCACCGTCGTCCCGCAGGGGTCGCCAGCCGAGAACGCCGTCCCCGCCGTCGCCCGCTTCGCCGACCCGGCCCCGCTCGGCCTCGCGGCGTTCGCGCTCACGACCTTCATGCTGAGCTTCGCCAACGCGGGGCTCATCGGCGGCGCCGGCGCCGCCGTGCTCGGGCTCGCCCTGTTCTACGGCGGAACCGTGCAGGTGATCGCCGGCATCTGGGAGTTCGCGAACAAGAACACCTTCGGCGCCACCGCCTTCTGCTCGTACGGCGGCTTCTGGCTCGCGTTCTGGTACCTCGTGGCCTCGAAGAGCGACACGGCGGCCGGCGGCGGGGGAGTCGGGCTCTTCCTGCTCGCCTTCGGGATCTTCACCGCCTACATGACCATCGCATCGCTGCGGACGAACCTCGCCCTGGTGGCGGTGTTCGTGTTCCTGACCCTCACCTACCTCGCGCTCGCGATCGGTGCGTTCGGCAACGTGGAGGGCCTGACGCGGCTCGGCGGGTGGCTCGGCATCATCACGGCGCTGCTCGCCTGGTACACGTCGTTCGCCGGCGTGCTGAACAGCACCTACAGGCGGGTCGTGCTGCCCGTCTTCCCCCGCGCCTGACACCGGAAGGATCCGCTGAATGAGCGACACCGTCTCTGCCACCATCGACAACCTCTCCTACGAGGAGCGCCGCTTCCCGCCGTCCGACGACTTCGCGGCGGCGGCGAACGTCACGGCGGACGCGTACGCGGAGGCGACGGCCGACCCGCTCGCGTTCTGGGCGGAACGCGCGCGCCGGCTGACGTGGGCGAAGCCGTTCGAGCAGGTGCTGGACTGGTCGAACCCGCCGTTCGCGAAGTGGTTCGCGGACGGACGGCTGAACGTGGCCGTGAACTGCCTCGACCGGCACGTCGAGGCGGGGCTCGGCGACCGGGTCGCCTACCACTTCGAGGGCGAGCCGGGTGACACCCGCACGATCACGTACCGAGAGCTGACGGAGGAGGTCTGCCGCGCGGCGAACGCCCTCACCGATCTCGGCGTGAAGGCGGGCGACCGGGTCGCGATCTACATGCCGATGATCCCCGAGACGGTCGTGGCGATGCTCGCCTGCGCCCGCCTCGGGGCACCGCACACGGTCGTGTTCGGCGGCTTCTCGGCGGAGGCGCTCGCCACCCGCATCCTGGACTGCGACGCCCACGTCGTCATCACCGCCGACGGCGGCTGGCGGCGGGGTGCCGTCGCACCCCTGAAGCCGGCCGTCGACGAGGCGCTGAAGCAGTGCCCGGACGTCTCGGCGGTGCTCGTCGTCCAGCGCACCGGCAACGACGTGGCGTGGACCGAGGGCCGCGACCACTGGTGGCACGACACCGTGGCGAAGGCGCCGAGCACGCACGAGGCCGAGGCCTTCGACGCGGAGCATCCGCTCTACGTGATGTACACGTCGGGCACGACGGGCAAGCCGAAGGGCATCCTGCACACGTCGGGCGGGTACCTCACCGGATGCGCGTGGACCCAGTACGAGGTGTTCGACCTGAAGCCGGAGACGGACGTCTACTGGACCGCGGCCGACATCGGCTGGGTCACCGGCCACTCCTACATCGTCTACGGGCCGCTCGCGAACGCGACGACGAGCGTGCTCTACGAGGGCACGCCCGACTACCCGGACAAGGACCGGTGGTGGTCGATCATCGAGAAGTACAAGGTGACGATCCTGTACTGCGCGCCGACGGCCATCCGCACCCACATGCAGTGGGGCACGTCCTTCGCGGGCCGCCACGACCTGTCGAGCCTGCGGGTGATCGGCAGCGTGGGTGAGCCGATCAACCCCGAGGCCTACATCTGGTACCGCACCCACATCGGCGGCGACCGCACCCCGGTCGTCGACACGTGGTGGCAGACCGAGACCGGGGCGATCATGATCAGCCCGCTGCCCGGCGTCACGGCCGCCAAGCCGGGCGCGGCGATGACCCCGCTGCCGGGGGTCTCCGCCGACGTCGTCGACGACGCGGGGAACCCGGTGCCGAACGGCTCCGGCGGCTACCTCGTGCTGACCGAGCCGTGGCCGAGCATGCTCCGCACCATCTGGGGCGACGACCAGCGGTACATCGACACCTACTGGGCGCGCTTCCCCGGCAAGTACTTCGCCGGCGACGGCGCGAAGAAGGACGCGGACGGCGACCTCTGGCTGCTCGGCCGCGTCGACGACGTGATGAACGTCGCCGGCCACCGGCTGTCGACCACGGAGATCGAGTCCGCACTCGTGGCCAACCCGAAGGTCGCCGAGGCGGCCGTCGTCGGGGCGACGGACGAGACCACGGGTCAGGCCGTCGTCGCGTTCGTGATCCTGCGGGCGGAGGCCGGTGACGGCGGACCGCACGTCGCGCGGGAGCTGCGGGAGTGGGTGGCCGAGCAGATCGGCAAGATCGCCCGCCCCCGGCAGATCATGGTCG
>JAICSU010000310.1 GCA_025936735.1 Amnibacterium sp. | reverse complement strand
TCGGCTTCCTCGACCTCCCGGCGGCTCGCGCGCGCGTGCGGGAGATCTCCGCCCGCTTCGGCTTCGACATCGATCCCGACGCGGTGGTCGAGGACCTGCCCGTCGGCGTGCAGCAGCGGGTCGAGATCATCAAGGCGCTCTCCCGCGACGCGCAGGTGCTCGTCTTCGACGAGCCGACCGCCGTGCTCACCCCGCAGGAGACGGACGAGCTGATGGCGATCATGCGCCAGCTGAAGCAGTCCGGCACCGCGATCGTCTTCATCACCCACAAGCTGCGCGAGGTGCGCGAGGTCGCCGACCGCATCACCGTCATCCGCCTCGGCAAGGTCGTCGGCGAGGCCGAGCCGACGGCCTCGAACAGCGAGCTCGCCTCGCTCATGGTGGGTCGCGCCGTCGAGCTCACCGTGGACCGCACCCCGTCGACCGGAGGCGACACCGGACTCGTCGTCGAGCACCTCACGGTGCTGGACGCCCGCGGCCACACCGTCGTCGACGACGTGAGCCTCACCGTGCGGCGCGGCGAGATCCTCGCCATCGCCGGGGTGCAGGGCAACGGCCAGACCGAGCTCACGGAGGCGATCCTCGGCCTCCAGGAACGCCTCACCGGCCGGATCGAGCTCGACGGGCGCCCCCTCACCGGGCTGCCGACCCGGCGCGTGCTGCAGGCGGGGGTCGGCTTCGTGCCGGAGGACCGCCAGGAGGACGCGCTCGTCGCCGAGTTCTCGATCGCCGAGAACCTCATGCTCGACCGCTCGGACGGTGCGCCCTTCGTGAAGGGCGCGGGGCTGCAGCGGCGTGCGCTCGCCCGGTTCGCGAGCGAGAAGGTGCGCGAGTTCGACGTCCGGGCCCAGAGCATCGAGACGCCCGTCGGCCGCCTCTCCGGCGGCAACCAGCAGAAGGTCGTGCTCGCGCGTGAGCTGTCCCGCGAGCTGCGGCTGTTCGTCGCCGCCCAGCCGACGCGCGGTCTCGACGTCGGATCCATCGAGTTCGTGCACGAGCGCGTCGTCGCGACGCGGGACGCGGGGGTGCCGGTGGTCGTGATCTCCACAGAGCTCGACGAGGTCGTCGCGCTCGCCGACCGGATCGCGGTCATGTACCGGGGCCGGATCGTGGGCATCGTGCCCGGCGACACGTCGCGCGACGTGCTCGGCCTGATGATGGCCGGCGAGGTCCCCGAAGGCACGAGGATGGCGGCATGAGCGACGGCACCGTGGCCCCGGTCCCCGTCGGCGACACGGGCGTCGTCGAGGGCGGCATCGACCTGGACCAGATCCCGCCGGAGGAGCGCGCGCGACTGCCGAAGCCGCCCGAGAGCCGCTTCACCGCCGCTCTCCTGCAGATCCGGGACGGGAGCGCGCTGATCACGGTGCTCGCCGTGGTCATCGCCCTCGTGGTCGGCGCGGTGCTGATCGCCGTCACGGACGCCGCCACCCAGACCGCGGCCGGCTACTTCTTCGCGCGGCCCACGGACACGCTGGTGGCCGCATGGAACGCGATCGCCGGGGCGTACGCCGCGCTGTTCCAGGGCGGCGTCTATGACTACACCGCGCCGACGTTCTTCCAGGGGCTGCAGTCGCTCGGGCACGCGATCGGCTTCGCGACGCCGCTCATCGCGGCGGGCCTCGGCATCGCCGTCGGCTTCCGCTCCGGCGTCTTCAACATCGGCGGCCAGGGCCAGGTGCTGATGGGGGCCGCGTTCGCGGGCTACGTCGGCTTCACCTGGAACGGCCCGCCCGTGATCACGATGCTCGTCGCGGTGGCCTTCGGGATGCTCGGCGGCGGCCTGCTCGCCGGGCTCGTGGGGGTGCTGAAGGCCC
>JAICSU010000141.1 GCA_025936735.1 Amnibacterium sp. | reverse complement strand
CGAACCGGTCCGAGTCCGCCCACGACGTGATCGAGAACTCGCACGCCTCCACGGCGATGTCGTACGCGGACGGACTGAGCAAGGCGTTCGAGATGTCCGAGCGCGGGCGTACCGTCGTCGCCGTGGTCGGGGACGGCGCGCTCACCGGAGGTCTCGCCTGGGAGGCCCTGAACAACCTCGGCGCGTCCGGCCGCCCGGTGGTCGTCGTGCTGAACGACAACGGCCGCTCCTATGCACCGACCGCCGGTGCGCTGGGACGGCACCTGCGCAGCATCCGGAACCGGGCCGGCTACGAGGCGGTCGTCGAGCGCCTCGGGGGAACGGACACGGGAGCGGATCCGTACCTCCCGTCGCTCTTCACCGAGCTCGGCTTCGAGTACCTGGGCCCGGTCGACGGCCACGACGTGCCGCTCCTGGAGGCCGCCCTCGTGGAGGCGGAGCGGCGGCGCCGTCCTGTCGTGGTCCACTGCCTGACCGAGAAGGGCCGCGGGTACGAGCCCGCGGAGCGCGACGAGGTGGATCGCATGCACGCGGTCGCCGCGGTCCGCCCCGGAACGGGCGGCTCCGCGCCGGCGACGACGTGGACCGGGGTCTTCGGGGCGGCCATGGAGTGCATCGGCGCCGCCTCCGAGAAGGTGGTCGCCATCAGCGCCGCGATGGTGGAGCCGACCGGCCTGCGGCGGTTCGCCGAACGGTTCCCCGGCCGCTGCTTCGACGTCGGCATCGCCGAGCAGCACGCGGTCGTGTCCGCGGCGGGGCTCGCGATGGGCGGCGCCCACCCGGTCGTCGCCCTCTACGCCACCTTCGCCGGCCGCGCCTTCGACCAGGTGCTGCTGGACGTCGGGATGCATCGGCTCCCGGTGACCTTCGCCCTCGACCGAGCCGGGATCACGGGGCCCGACGGGCCGAGCCACCACGGGATCTGGGATCTCGCCATGCTGGGCGGCGTGCCGGGCATGCGGGTCGCCGCGCCCCGCGACGGCTCGCGGCTGGTGGAGGAGCTGTCCGAGGCGGTCGCGCACGAGGAGGGTCCCACCGGGCTCCGCTACCCGCGCAGCGACCTCGGCCCCGACATCGACGCGCTCCGGCGGGTCGACGGGATCGACGTCCTGCGCGGCCCGGACGCCGGCGAGGTGCTGATCGTCGCCGTCGGCGCGATGGCGTCCGCCGCCCTCGACGCGGCGCACGGGCTCGCCGGCGACGGCATCGACGCCACCGTCGTCGACCCGCGCTGGGTGCTGCCCATCAGTGCATCCCTGGTCCGGTTCGCCGGCCGCTACCGGCACGTCGTCAGCGTGGAGGACGGCGTGCAGCCGGGCGGGGTGGGCTCCCGCCTGAGCGAGGCGCTGCGGGCGGCCGGGATCCGCACCGAGGTGACCGCCCTCGGCATACCCGCCCGCTTCGTCCCGCAGGGGGGCCGAGGCGAGCTGCTCTCGGCGTTCGGCCTGGACGGCCCCGGCATCGCGGAGGCGATCCGGGCTCTCACGGGGGAGCCGTCGACACGGTCGGCGGTCTACGGCCTGGCCGCGCGATGAGCGCGCGGGAGGCCGAGGTGCGGGATCGCCGTCCCCCGGCGCGCCCGCCCACCGCCTCGCGGGACGACCGCCCCGAGTCGGCCGCCACCCGGGCCGCGATGCGCGGCGAGAACTTCCCCGTCGCACCCCGCGTGCTGCCCGCCCGGCTGCGGCAGGAGCTGGTGGCGGCCTACCGCTACGCGCGGTACGTGGACGACCTCGGCGACGAGGCGCCCGGCGACCGGCTGCTCCTCCTCGACGACGTGGCCGAGCAGGTGCGCTCCCTCTACGCGGGCCGCGGCGCGAGCGATCCGGTGGTCGCGGGCCTCGCCCCGTTCGTGTCCCGTGTGCCCGTGCCGATCGACCCGTGGCTCCGCCTGATCGAGGCGAACCGGGTGGATCAGACGGTGGTGCGCTACGAGTCGTTCGACTCGCTGCTCGGCTACTGCCGGCTCTCCGCCGAGCCGGTGGGCGAGATCGTCCTCCGCCTCTTCGGATGCGCGACCCCCGAGCGCCTCGTCCTCTCCGGCCGGATCTGCAGCGCCCTGCAGCTGCTCGAGCACTGGCAGGACGTCGTCGAGGACCATGCCGCCGGCCGCATCTACCTGCCGCAGGAGGACCTGCGCTACTTCGGGGTCGCGGAGAGCGACCTCGGGGCCCCCACCGCGACGCCCGAGCTCCGCGCCCTCCTCGCGTTCGAGACCGACCGGGCCCTCGCGTGGCTCGACGCCGGCGCGCCCCTGGTCTCGACGCTGCACGGCTGGTGCCGCCTGGCGGTCGCCGGCTACGTCGCCGGCGGCAGGGCGGCGGCGAGCCTGCTGCGCCGGAGCGGGCACGACCCGACGCGCGTGCGGAAGCCGCGGGGGAGGGACATCGCCGCGGCGGCTGCCACGGCCCTCGTCAGGTGGCCCGGATGAACGCCGAGGATGCCTACGCGGCCTGCGCGGAGATCACCCGGACCGAGGCGAGGAACTTCTCCTACGGCATCCGGCTGCTCCCCGCGCGCCAGCGCCGCGCGATGTGCGCCGTGTACGCCTTCGCACGGCGCATCGACGACATCGGGGACGGGGACGCTCCCGGCCCCCGCAAGACGGAGCAGCTCGCCGCGTGCCGCGCCGACCTGCATCGGCTGCTCGACGACGAGGTCGCCGACGAGGACGACCCGGTCCTCGTCGCGATGCAGGACGCCGCGCACCGGCTGCCGATCCCGCTCGCGGCCTTCGACGAGCTGATCGACGGCTGCCAGGCGGACGTCGACGGCCGGCGGTACGAGACGTTCGACGACCTGGTGCACTACTGCCGGTGCGTCGCCGGCTCCGTCGGCCGGCTGTCCCTGGGGATCTACGACCCGCCCCGCGCCGAGCAGATCGGCGGCCTCGCCGACAGCCTCGGCGTCGCCCTGCAGCTCACGAACATCCTCAGAGACGTGCGGGAGGACCGCCGGAACGGCCGGGTCTACCTCCCGCAGGAGGACATGGAGCGGTTCGGCTGCACCCTCGACCTCGACGATGCCGGCGAGCTGGCCGATCCGCCCGAGCGCTTCGACGTGCTGATCCGGTTCGAGGCGCGGCGCGCCGGCGACTGGTACGCCAGGGGCCTCCGCCTGCTTCCGCTGCTCGATCATCGCAGCGCCGCGTGCACCGCGGCGATGGCGGGGATCTACCGCCGGCTGCTCCGCCACATCGCCGCCGATCCGGAGGCCATCCGCCACACGCGGCTCTCGCTGTCCACCGCGGGGAAGCTGCGGGTCGCCGCCCGCGCGCTCGCCTGGGGGCGGGCATGACCGGGGAGGGGCGGGTGATCGTCATCGGCGGCGGCCTCGCCGGGATGAGCGCTGCGATCCGCCTCGCCGACGGGGGCAGGCAGGTCACCGTGTTCGAGGCGCGGCCCCGTCTCGGCGGCGCGACCTACTCGTTCCCGCGGGGCGAGCTCACCGTCGACACCGGGCAGCACGTGCTCCTCCGCTGCTACCGCGACCATCTCGCGCTCCTCGCGAGCATGGAGGCCGAGGACCTGGTCCGCTTCCAGCCCCGGCTCGACATCCCGGTGCTGGACCCCGCCGGCGGCCGCACGGCGCGCCTCCGCCGCTCCGCGCACCTGCCCGCGCCCCTCCACCTCGTCGGCGCTCTGGCCGGCTACCGGGCGCTGTCCCCGATCGAGCGGCTGCGCGCGGCCTCGGCGGCCGCGGCCCTCGGCCGGGTCGATCCGGACGACCCGGCCAACGACCTGATCCCCTTCGGGGACTGGTTGCGGCGGCACGGGCAGGGCCCGCGGGTGGTCCACCGGCTGTGGCGGCTCATCGTCGTCGCCGCGCTCAACATCGAACCCGAGGAGGCGTCGCTGGCACTGGCGGCCCGGGTCGTCCGCTCCGGTCTGCTCGAGGATGCCGACGGCGGCGACATCGGACTCCCGACCGTCCCGCTGGCGTCGCTGCACGACGGGCCGGGGCGCGCGGCGTTCGCCCGACGCGGCATCCGGCTCCACGCCGGCGAGCGGGTGCGCGCGATCGACGGGGCGGGAGGGGGTGTCGTCGTGCGCACCGACAGCGGGGAGACGGAGGCGGACGCCGTCGTCGTCGCGGTCCCGCACGCCCAGGCGGCGCGGCTGGTCCCCGAGGGGGCCGCCCCGGATCGGTCCGGGTGGGGCGCCCTCGGCGACGCACCGATCGTCAACCTGCACGTGCTCTACGACCGGCCGGTTCTGCGCCTGCCCTTCGCCGCCGTGCTCGACTCGCCGGTGCAGTGGATCTTCGACCGCACGGCCGCCTCCGGCGCCGGCCGCGGCCAGTACCTCGTCTCGTCGATCTCCGCGGCGGACCGGTGGATCGCGCAGCCCGCTGACCGGATCCGGGAGGAGCAGCTCCGGGCTCTCGCGCTCCTGCTGCCCGCCGCCCGCAGCGCGCGCGTGCTCGACGCGTTCGTCACCCGGGAGCCGCGGGCGACGTTCCGCCAGGTCGCGGGCTCGGCCCGGCACCGGCCGGGGACGCGCACGAGGTGGCCGTCGGTGGTCCTGGCCGGGGCCTGGACCGCGACGGGGTGGCCGGACACGATGGAGGGGGCCGTGAGAAGCGGCTTCGCCGCGGCGAGCGAGCTGCTCGCGCAGTCCGCCGTCGGCGGCTCGGAGCGGAAGGACGTGATGACGTGGACTCGATGACGGTGACCGCCACGACGCAGCGGGCCGACGAGGACCGCCGCATCGAGGTGGGCCTGCGCGCACTCCTGGACCGGCTCGACGCGACGACGCGTCACGTCTGCGGATATCACCTCGGCTACTGGGATGCGGACGGGGTGCCGACCGACGGGGGTGGGAAGGGGCTGCGAGGGCGCCTCGCCCTGCTGTCGGCCGCGGCCGCGGGCGCGGGGGACGAGCTGGGGCTCCCCGCCGCGCTCGCCTGCGAGCTCCTCCACAACTTCTCGCTCCTGCACGACGACGTCATGGACGGCGACAGGCGGCGACGGCACCGTCCCACCGCCTGGGCGCAGTTCGGCGTCCCCGCCGCCCTGCTCGCCGGTGACGCCCTGTCCGCGCTCGCGAGCGAGGTGCTGGCGGAGGCGCCGTCCCCCACCGCGCCCTGGGCGGTCCGCTGCGCGGCGGCGACGACCCGGCGCCTGATCGCCGGCCAGGTCGCCGATCTGGCGTTCGAGAGCCGGGACGAGGTGAGCCTCGACGAGTGCGTGCGCATGGCGGAGGACAAGACCGGGGCGCTCATGGCGTGCGCGGCCTCCATCGGCGCGGTCCTGGCGGACGCCCCGTCCGAGCTGGCGCTCGGGCTGACCGATTTCGGCGCCCACCTGGGGCTCGCGTTCCAGCTGGTCGACGACCTGCTGGGGATCTGGGGCGCCCCCGAGCGGACGGGGAAGCCGGTGCTCTCCGACCTGCGCTCCCGCAAGCGATCCCTTCCCGTCGTCGCCGCGATGGAGAGCGGCACGCCCGCCGGCGCCCGTCTCCGCACGCTCTACCTCGGCTCCGACGCGATGGGGGAGGCGCAGGCGGCCGCGGCGGCGGCCCTCGTCGAGGAGGCCGGGGGCAGGTCGTGGACCGAGCAGCGTGCGGAGGAGGAGCTGGACCTCGCCCTGGCGACGCTCGCCGCGCTCGACATGCCGCCCGCGGTCGCGGAGGAGCTCGCGGAGCTGGCTCGGGGGCTGCGGGGGCGTGACCACTGACATGACCACCGTCGACGACGACCGCAGCCGCGAACGGACCTCGACGGAGCCGCCCACCGGCCCCGCCGCCGCGCAGCTCGCCCTCGACCGCGCCGTCGCGCGGCTCCTCGAGCTGCAGCACGAGGACGGCTGGTGGCAGGGCGAGCTGGAGACGAACGTCACGATGGACGCCGAGGACCTGCTGATGCGGCAGTTCCTCGGTGTGCGCACGCGGGAGCAGAGCGAGCAGTCCGCCCGGTGGATCCGCAGCCGCCAGCGCGGCGACGGCTCCTGGGCGACGTTCTACGGCGGGCCGCCCGACGTCTCCACGACCGCCGAGGCCTACGTCGCGCTGCGGCTGTGCGGCGACGGGCCGGACGAGCCCCACATGGTCGCGGCCCGCGACGTGGTCCTCTCGCACGGCGGTCTCGGCGCCACCCGGGTCTTCACCCGGATGTGGCTGGCGCTCTTCGGCCTGTGGAGCTGGGACGACCTCCCGCTGCTGCCGCCGGAGCTCGTGTTCCTGCCCGCCGCCGTGCCGCTCAACCTGTACGACTTCGCCTGCTGGGCGAGGCAGACGATCGCCCCCATCGCCGTGCTCGCCTCGCTCCGGCCGACGCGGGCCCTGGGCTTCGGCGTGGACGAGCTGCGCGGGGCGGCCGGGAGCCCTCCCGACTCCGGCGCGCCGCTGTTCCGGCTCCTGGACCGGCTGGTGCGCCGGTACGACCGGCTGCCGTACCGCCCGACCCGCGCGGCCGCCCTGCGCGCCATCGTGTCGTGGATCGTGGACCGTCAGGAGGCGGACGGCTCCTGGGGCGGGATCCAGCCCCCCTGGGTCTACTCGCTGATGGCGCTGCACGCGTACGGCTACTCGCTGGACGACCCGGTGATCGCGCGAGGCCTCGCGGGCTGGGAGCGCTTCACCGTGTCGGAGGAGACCGCGGAGGGACCGGTGCGCCGCATCGAGGCGTGCCAGTCGCCCGTGTGGGACACGGCGCTGGCGCTCGTCGCCCTCGCCGACGCCGGGATCGAGCCGTCCGCCCCCGCCGTGCAGCGCGCCGCCGACTGGCTGTGCGGCGAGGAGGTCCGCGTCCGCGGCGACTGGGCCGTGCGGCGCCCGCGGCTGCCGGCGGGCGGCTGGGCGTTCGAGTTCGACAACGACCTCTACCCCGACATCGACGACACCGCCGAGGTCGTCCTGGGCCTGCTCCGGGCCGGATCCGGCGGGTCCCGTCGCGCTGCCGTGGCGCGGGGGATCGAGTGGGTGGTCGGCATGCGCAGCAGGGACGGCGGCTGGGCGGCGTTCGACGCCGACAACACCCGCGAGCTCGCCTACCGGCTGCCGTTCTGCGACTTCGGCGCCGTCATCGATCCGCCGAGCGCGGACGTGACCGCGCACGTCGTCGAGATGCTCGCCCGGACGGGGACCCATCCGGACGCGATGCAGGGCGGGGTCCGCTGGCTGCTCACGCACCAGGAGGCCGACGGCTCCTGGTTCGGCCGCTGGGGCGCCAACCACCTCTACGGCACCGG
>JAICSU010000243.1 GCA_025936735.1 Amnibacterium sp. | reverse complement strand
TCATCGGGCGGCTGCTCTACGACAGCAAGTCGCTGTTCACCGACCAGCTCGAGAACGTCGAGCAGGTCAGCCGCGACCGCGGAGACGACTACACGGACCTCGCGCTGCTCACCGACGGGCTGCGCGCGGAGCGCGAACAGGGCATCACCATCGATGTCGCCTACCGCTACTTCGCGACGCCCCGGCGCAAGTTCATCGTCGCCGACACCCCGGGCCATGTGCAGAACACGCCCAACAACCACACGCCCGCCACCACCGCGGACGTCGCCCTGATCCTCGTCGACGCCCGGAAGGGCGTGTCGGAGCAGAGCCGCCGGCACGCGTTCCTCGCCTCCCTGCTCGGGGTCCGGCACCTGGTCCTCCTCGTCAACAAGATGGACCTCGTCGACTGGAGCCAGGAGGTGTTCGAGTCGGTGGTGCGGGAGTTCTCCCGGTTCGCCAGCCGCCTCCGGGTGACCGACCTCACCTTCATGCCCATCTCGGCCCTGCTCGGGGACAACGTCGTGAGGCGCAGCGAGAACATGCCCTGGTACGGCGGCTCGGCGCTGCTGCACCACCTCGAGCACGTGCACATCGCGAGCGACCGGAACCTCGTCGACGTCCGCTTCCCCGTGCAGTACGTCATCCGCCCGCAGTCCACGACGACGGCGGACTACCGCGGGTACGCCGGCACCGTGGCGAGCGGCGTGCTGAAGCCCGGCGACCGGGTGACGGTGCTGCCGAGCGGGTTCGAGACCACGATCGCCGCGATCGACGGGCCGTCCGGGCCGGTCGAGGAGGCCTACCCCCCGATGTCGGTCGTCGTGCGTCTCGCGGACGACATCGACATCAGCCGCGGGGACATGCTGTGCCGCCCGCAGAACGCCGCGACGGCGACGCAGAACCTCGACGCGCAGATCTGCTGGATGGACTCCACCGCTCCGCTCGTGAAGGGGAAGGTCTATGCGGTGAAGCACACCACCCGGTGGACGCGGGCGAAGGTGACGGACATCGTCTACCGCGTCGACGTGAACACGCTGCACCGCGATCAGGCCGCCACGCAGCTGACCCTGAACGAGATCGGCCGGGTGCGGCTGCGGTCGACGGCGGCGCTCTTCACCGACCTGTACACGGAGAACCGCACGACGGGGTCCTTCATCCTCGTCGACGAGGCGACGAACCGCACCGTGGGCGCCGGCATGCTGACGGGCGCGCACGCGCCCGACTGACCGCGCGCGGTGCCGCGTGTAGGTACGCCTGCCAGGCGTAGGTCCTGATCCCGTTTCGGTGCCTACGCGCGGCACGCGCACCTACGCTCGGCCCGTTCATCGTCTCCTCCCCAGGCTCCTCGCGAAGGGGGTTCTCCACCGCCGCTCGTTCCGCGTCGCACACAGCCTCCGGGGACCTGGAGGCTGCCGCGCATGCCGTACACGTACAGGTTCTGGACCACTCAGGAGCTGCGGGCGGGGGGCTGGTCGAAGCGCGCCGTCGCGGAGGCGGTGGCGAAGCGGCGCCTGATCCTCGTCCGGCGCGGTCACTACGCCACGGCGGACGCGCCCACGGAACTCATCCGAGCGATGCGCGTCGGCGGCCCGGCGACGGCGCGCACCGCGACGCAGGCGCTGAACATCTGGACCGAGCCCGATCCGCCGCTCCATGTCGCCGTGCCGCTGAACACCCCGAGGCTTCGCGACCCCGACGACGCGGCCCTCACCCTCCGCCCGCGGGACGACGTGCGCCTGCACTGGGAGCAGCGCCTCACGCAGGCGAGCTCGGTGACCGGGATGGTTCCGCTGCCGATGGTCTTCCAGCACCTGCTCCAGGTGGTCCGGCCGGCGTTCGCCGTCGCGGCGCTCGACACGGCACTCCGCGACCGGCACCTCCGCCCAGCGGACCTCGCGACCATCGCGGCGGGCATCCCCGCCCACCTGCGGCCACTCCTCGGGGCGGCAGACGGCCGATGCGAGTCCGGCATCGAGTCGGTCGCGCGCTACCTGCTGCAGATGCTCGGGCTCCGCGTGGAGGTGCAGGTGCAGATCGACGGGGTGGGGCGGGTCGACCTGCTCGTCGAGGGCAGGCTCATCGTCGAGATCGACGGACGCCGGTGGCACTCCGACTTCGAGCGTGACCGCCGTCGAGACGCCTCTGCCGCCATCGGTCGGTACCGCACGCTCCGCTTCACCTGGAAGCAGGTGCTCTACGACTGGCCCGGGGTGCAGGCCGCGGTGCTCGCCGCCCTGGCCGCGTGACCCGGGCGTAGGTGGATCTGCCGGGTGTAGGTGCGCATGGCTCGACCGGACCTACGCCCGTCGCGGAGACCTACACCCGGGATGCGACTGCGGCGGCGACCTTCGCGGCGGCGGCCGAGGAGGCGGCGAGCGCGGCGGCGGCCCGGGAGCGGGCCTCGTCCATGGTCACCGTGAGCAGCTCGGCGCGCACGTCGGCGAGCGCCGCCGGCGTCATCGAGAGGCTCGTCGCGCCCAACCCGACGAGCACGACCGCGAGCTGCGGGTCCGCCGCCGCCTCGCCGCAGATCCCGACGCTCCGGCCGGCCGCGGCGCCCGCCTTGCCGACCTCGGCCACGAGCCGCAGGACCGCGGGATGCCACGGGTCCTGGAAGTTGGCGACGGTGCCGAGCAGCCGGTCGGCGGCGAGCGTGTACTGGGTGAGGTCGTTCGTGCCGATCGAGACGAAGTCCGCCGATTCGAGGATCTGCGCGGCCAGCAGCGCCGAGGACGGCACCTCGACCATCACGCCCGCGGTCCGGATGCCGAGCTCCTTCGCGAGGGCGGTGAAGTAGGCGCTCTCCTCGGGCTCCGACACCATCGGGGCCATCACCCAGAGGTCGGCGGCGGTGGCGGCGTCCGCCTCGGCGAGGGCGGTGAGCTGCTCGCGGAGGATGTCCTCGTGCACGCGGAGCACCCGCAGGCCGCGGAGCCCGAGCGCGGGGTTCTCCTCCTCGCTGTCGTTGAGGAACGCCAGCGGCTTGTCGGCACCGGCGTCGAGCGCTCGCACCACGACCTTCTTGCCGGCGAACGCCTTCAGCAGCGCGATGTACTGCTCCCGCTGCTCCTGCACGGTGGGCGCGGACTTCGAGTCGAGGAAGAGGAACTCCGTGCGGAAGAGCCCGACGCCCTCCGCACCCAGCTCGACGGCCCCGGCGGCGTCCTTGGCGTTGCCGAGGTTGGCGAGCAGCTGGATGGGGGTGCCGTCGGCGAGCGCGCCGGGCGTGATCGGGGCCGACAGCAGAGCCTTGCGCTCCTCGATGCCGCGCTGCGCCTCGGCGATCGCGGCCTCGTCCGGATCCACCTCGATCGCGCCCGTCGCCGCGTCCGCGATCACCGTCTGGCCGTCGCGGAGCTGCAGGGCCCCGTTCACGCCGACGATGGCGGGGATCGACTTCGCGCGGGCGAGGATCGCGGTGTGCGAGGTGGGGCCGCCGTCGCTCGTGATCAGCGCGAGCACCTT
>JAICSU010000093.1 GCA_025936735.1 Amnibacterium sp. | reverse complement strand
TCGGACCGCGACATCCTGGCGGAGCTCGAGCAGCGGCGGGTGGTCCTCGACCCGTACGATCCCGGGCTGCTGCAACCCTCGAGTTTCGACGTGCGCCTCGACCGGCTCTTCCGGCTGTTCGACAACCACAAGTACGCGGTCATCGATCCCGCCGAGCACCAGCCCGAGCTCACCCGGCTGGTCGAGACGCGCGGGGACGAGCCGTTCATCCTGCACCCGGGGGAGTTCGTGCTCGGCTCCACCTACGAGCAGGTGACGCTGCCGGACGACATCGCGGCCCGGCTCGAGGGCAAGAGCTCGCTCGGCCGCCTGGGGCTGCTCACCCACTCGACCGCGGGATTCGTCGATCCGGGATTCACGGGACACATCACCCTCGAGCTGTCGAACGTCGCGACCCTGCCGATCAAGCTGTGGCCCGGGATGAAGATCGGCCAGCTCTGCTTCTTCCGGCTCAGCTCGCCGGCGCTGCGGCCGTACGGGTCGGGGGAGTACGCCTCGCGGTACCAGGGCCAGCGGGGTCCGACGGCGTCGCGGTCCTACCTGAACTTCCACCGCACCGACGTCCGGCCTCCCGCGCAGTCCTGACCCCCGGGACGGCTCCACCGGCCACGGGGCGCCCGCGGAGGAGGACTCAGCGGGCGGCGGCCGCGAGCGCGGGCAGCTGCAGGGCCAGCCACGGGCTGAAGGCCCACGGCGCCGCCGCGACCGCCTCGGCGAGACGGTCAGGGTCGACCCAGCGGAACTCGGCCACCTCGTCCGGGTCGGGCAGCACCTCGTCGTCCGTCGTGGCGGTGTAGACGGGGCAGATCTCGTTCTCGACGAGGCCGTCCGCATCCGTCGCGGTGTACCGGAAGTCGGGAACGGCGAGCGTGAGCGCGGAGACGGTGATGCCGAGCTCCTCGAGGCCGCGCCGGGCGATCGCCTCCTGCATCGGCTCGCCGGGCGCGGGGTGGCCGCAGAAGGAGTTCGTCCACACCCCGGGCCAGGTGCGCTTCGCGAGGGCCCGGCGGGTGACGAGCAGGCGCCCCGCGCCGTCCGAGACGTGGCAGCTGAAGGCGAGGTGGAGCGGGGTGTCGGTCGTGTGGACGCTCGCCTTGTCGGCCGTCCCGATGGGCGTCCCGTCGTCGGCGAGCAGGACCACCTGCTCGGGATGGTGCACCATCACCCCCGCTGTACCCTTGGCTCCGTGAGCACCGACGGCGCCCCTCGACGGGGGCACCGCGTTGCCTCGACGTCGAGACTAATCGCAGTCCCGGCGCGGGGGGTCGACTGACCGGTGGCGGCCACACCGCTCGAGCGCTACGAGCGCGCCGCCTGGCGGTCCTCCGCCGTCGTCATCGCCGAGTACTCGACGTCCTTCGGCCTCGCGACCCGCATGCTGCCGGGCGTCACTCGCCGGCACATCCGCAACGTGTACGCGCTCGTCCGTCTCGCCGACGAGGTCGTGGACGGGGTCGCGGTCGAGTCGGGGCTGGGGCGGGACGACGTCGCCGCCGCCCTCGCCGCACTGGAGGCGGACACCTACCGGGGGATGGCGACGGGGTACTCCACGAACCTCGTCGTGCACGCCTTCGCAGCGACGGCGCGCTCCGTCGGCATCGACGAGGACATGGTGCGGCCCTTCTACGCCTCCATGCGGATGGACCTCGACCACGCGGAGCACACCCCGGAGTCCTTCGCCACCTACGTGTACGGGTCGGCGGAGGTCGTCGGCCTGATGTGCCTGCGGGCCTTCCTCGCCGACGGGCCGCCCCCGTCCGCGGCCGACCTCAGCGCGCTCGAGACGGGCGCCCGGCGCCTCGGCGCCGCGTTCCAGAAGGTGAACTTCCTGCGGGACCTGGCGGCGGACGCGGGGGGCCTCGGCCGCGCCTACTTCCCGGGCGTCGGGGCGGCCGACCTCGACGAGACCACGAAGCACGCGCTGCTCGACGACATCGATGCGGACCTCGCGGCCGCGGCCGGCACGCTCCCTCTGCTCGGGCCGCGCCCCCGCCGGGCCGTCGCGCTCGCGCACGGCCTCTTCGCGGAGCTCGCGGACCGGATCCGCGACACACCGGCCGAGCGGCTCGTCACGGCCCGCGTGCGGGTCCCCGACCCGGTGAAGCTCCGCCTGGCCGTGCTCGCCGCAGCCGATCGCCTGCCGAGGAAGCGATGAGCGCGCCCACCGCCGTCGTGATCGGGGGCGGCATCAGCGGGCTCGCGACCGCGGCCCTGCTCGCCGAGGAGGGCTACGCCGTCACGGTCCTCGAGGCTCGGGACGTCGTCGGCGGCCGGGCGGGGGAGTGGGACGTCGACGGCTACCGCTTCGAGACCGGACCGTCGTGGTACCTCATGCCGGAGGTCTTCGACCACTTCTTCCGCCTGCTCGGCACGACCGCCGACGAGCAGCTGGACCTGGTGAAGCTCGACCCCGGCTACCGCGTCGTGTTCGAACCGGAGGAGGGCCGCCCCGCGGACGTCGTCGACGTCCTCGGCGACCGCGCACGCAACCTCGCCGTCGCGGAGCGCCTGGAGCCGGGAGCGGGAGCCCGCCTCGCCGCCCACCTCGACTCCGCCGCCTGGGTCTACGGCATGGCGAAGCGGTTCTTCCTGTACACGACCTTCGCCGACCTGAAGCCGCTGGCCACCCGCGAGGTGCTGCGGGGCCTTCCGCGACTCGTGCCGATGCTCGCCCTCTCCCTCCACCGGTACGTCACCCGGCGCTTCCGGAACCCCCGGCTCGCGCAGATCCTGCAGTACCCGGCCGTCTTCCTCGGCAGCTCGCCGTATGCCACGCCGGGCATGTACCACCTGATGAGCACGCTCGACTTCGAGGGCGGCGTGCTCTACCCGAGGGGCGGGATCAGCGCGCTGATCGAGGCGGTCCGGAGGCAGGCCGTGCAGCGCGGCGTGCGGATCCGAACCGGGACCGCGGCGGAGCGCGTGCTCACCGACGGGGCCGTCGGTGCCGCACCGAAGGTCACCGGGGTGCGCACGGCCGATGGGGAGACCCTGCAGGCCGACCTGGTGGTGGCCGCCATGGACCTGGAGGCGGCCGAGCGGCGCCTGCTGCCGCCGTCGCTGCGCACCTACGACGCGAGGTGGTGGGAGCGCCGGACGCCCGGTCCGAGCGCCGTGCTGGTGCTGCTCGGGGTGCGCGGCGGCCTGCCCCGGCTGCTGCACCACACCCTGCTCTTCACGAAGGACTGGGACGCCAACTTCGCCGCGGTCATGCCGAGACGCGGCCGTCCCGTCCCGCCCCTGCCCGAGGAGCTGTCGCTGTACGTGTGCCGCCCGAGCGCGACGGACGACGTGGCGCCACCCGGGCACGAGAACCTCTTCGTCCTCGTGCCGATGACGCCGGATCCCGGCCTGGGGCACGGCGGGGTGAACGGCGCGGGATCACCCGAGGTCGAGCGGATCGCGGACGGCGCGATCGATCAGATCGCCGCCTGGCTCGACATCCCCGACCTCCGCGAGCGGATCGAGGTGCGCAGGACCATCGGGCCCGGCGACTTCGCCGAGGACCTCGCCGCCTGGCGGGGGACGGCCCTCGGGCCCGCCCACACGCTGGCCCAGAGCGCGTTCTTCCGGGCCGGCAACGTGAGCCGCCGCGTCGACGGGCTGCTGTTCGCCGGCGGCTCCACGATCCCCGGCATCGGTCTGCCCATGTGCGTGATCAGCGCGGAGCTCGTGCTGAAGCGCCTGCGCGGCGACACCACGCCCGGCCCGCTCCCCGAGCCGGTGGTCGTGCCGGTCGGATGAGCGTCCTCTACCTGTCGGCCCTCCTCGTCTCGATCGCCGGGCTGCTCGTGCTCGACGCGCGCTGGCGGCTGTTCGTCTTCGCCGCACCGCTCCGCGCGCTGGTGGTGCTCGTCGTCGGCGTGCTCGGGTTCCTGCTGTGGGACCTCGCGGGGATCGGTCTCGGCATCTTCTTCGAGGGCCGGCCCGCGCTGCTCGTCGGGATCGACCTCGCCCCGGAGCTCCCGCTCGAGGAGGTCTTCTTCCTCGTGCTGCTGTGCCTCACCGCGATGGAGTCCTACGGCCTCGCCCGGCGCCTGCTCGGCTCTGGCCGGTCGCGGTGACCACCTACCTGCTGCTCGCCCTCGGCGTGCTGGTGCCGGTCGCGGCGGCGTCCCTCGTGGTGCTGCTCCGAGCGGGCGCCGCGGTGCTGCTGCCCGCCCTCGTCGCCGTCGGGGTCCTCGTCGTCGCGACCGCGGTGTTCGACTCGGTGATCGTCGGCACGGGCATCGTCGGCTACGACCCGGCGCGCATCCTCGGTGCCCGGATCGGCGCGGCCCCTGTGGAGGACTTCGCCTATCCGATCGCCGCCGGCCTGGCACTGCCCGCCCTCTGGCACCTGCTCGGGCGGCGGCGGAGTCGCCCGTGATCCGGCAGCTGCTCACCGCCTCCCGGCCCTTGTCCTGGATCAACACCGCCTATCCGTTCGCCCTGGCGCTCCTGCTGCTGCAGCGGCCGGTCGACGTGCCGCTGCTCGTGATCGGCACCGTCTACTTCCTCGTGCCCTACAACCTCGCGATGTACGGCATCAACGACGTCTTCGACTACGAGTCCGACCTGCGGAACCCGCGCAAGGGCGGCGTGGAGGGCGCGGTGCTCGATCCGCGGTTCCACCGCCCGGTCCTGGTCGCGGTCGCCGCAACGAACCTGCCGTTCCTCGTCGCCCTGGTGCTGCTCGGCGGACCCGCGTCCTGGCCGGTGCTCGCGATCTCGGTCTTCGCGGTCGTCGCCTACAGCGTGAAGGGGCTGCGGTTCAAGGAACGGCCGGTGCTCGACTCGATCACCTCGAGCACGCACTTCGTGAGTCCCGCCGTCTACGCGGTGGCGCTGACCGGCCGCGCCCCCGACGCGCGCACCGTGCTCCTGCTCGCGGCGTTCTTCTGCTGGGGCATGGCGAGCCACGCCTTCGGCGCGGTGCAGGACATCCCCGCGGACCGCGAGGCGGGGATCGGCTCCGTCGCCACCGCGGTGGGCGCGCGAACCACGGTGGTCGGCGCGTTCGTCCTCTACGCGGCGGCGGGAGTCCTCGCCGCGCTGTCCGGCTGGCCGACCGCCCTGGCCGCGGTCGTCGCGCTGCCCTACCTCGCGATGTGCGCACCGTTCCTGCGGATCGACGACGCCCATGCGGAGGGCGCGAACCGCGGGTGGCGCCGGTTCCTCGCGATCAACTACGGCGCCGGCTTCCTCGTCACGATGCTCGCGATCGGTTCGGTCGCCCTCGCCTGACGCGCCGCGAGAGGCCGTCCGGCGCGCACAATGAGGTCATGCGCAGCGTGCGGCGGGTCGAGCCGCGTCCCGGCCAGGAGTCCGTCTGGGACTATCCCCGGCCTCCGCGGGTCGAGGCCACGCCGGACCGCATCCGCATCCGGCTGGGTGGCCGGGTCGTGGTCGACACGACCGACGCCGTGCGGGTGCTGGAGACCAGCCATCCGCCCGTCTACTACGTGCCGCGCGAGGCGGTGGCCGCGGAGCTGAGCCCGGCGCCGGGTGCGAGCGTCTGCGAGTTCAAGGGCGCCGCGCGCTACTTCACGATCGCGTCCGGGGGGCGCCGCGAGGAGGCGGCCGTCTGGTACTACCCGGATCCCGCGCCGGGATACGAGGCGCTCGCCGGGCGCGTCGCCGTCTACCCCTCGCGGATGGACCGGTGCGAGGTGTCGGGGGAGACCGTGCAGCCCCAGGAGGGCGACTTCTACGGCGGGTGGATCACCTCGAAGGTCGTGGGACCGTTCAAAGGTGCTCCAGGGACCCTCGGGTGGTGACCCCTCGCCGCGCCGTGTCGCGGGAACGCGGTGGAGCGGGCAGAATCCCTGACTTGTGACCACCGAGCGCACCGACCTCGAGGTCGACCCCTCCGTCTGCTACCGGCACCGCGACCGGCACAGCTGGACCCTCTGCGCCCGATGCGGGCGGACGATCTGCCCGGAGTGCCAGATCCCGGGTCCCGGCGGCGTGCGGTGCGAGCCGTGCGTCGCGGAGGAGGGCGGCCGCGTCACCTGGCAGCCGGTCGGCGCTCCGCCACCCAAGCCGGCCAGGCGGCGCCGCTCCCGCTCCATGCGCCTCCCGGCGTGGCTGACCACCGACGACGCACCGGTGAGCCGGATCGTGCTCGTCGCCTCCGTGCTGCTGTGGCTCGCCGGCTTCTTCACGGGCAACCTCCCGTTCGGCCTGCTGGCGGCAGCGCCGGGCTCGGGGACCGGCTGGCAGCTGTGGCGGTTCCTCACCGCCCCGCTCGTCTCGCCTGCGGCCCTCGACGCGCTCACGATCGTCGGCTTCCTGCTGCAGGCCGTGTTCTGGGTGCTGTCCGCGCCGCAGGCGGAGCGGATGCTGGGTCGCCGCCGCTTCGCCGAGCTGCTCGTGGCGGCCACCCTGGTCGGCACGGCCGCCTCCCTGCTGAGCGGCCAGTACGCCTACGGCCTCTTCGGCCCGCTGTTCGGCTCGTTCGCCGCCGTGCTCGTGCTGGTGTGGCAGGAGGCGCCGGTGCGGAACCGCTTCCTCGTGATGATCGGGGTCAACCTGCTGCTCATCCTCGTGCTCTCGCGCGGAGTGGGGCTGCCGTGCGTGATCGGCGCGATGCTCGCGGGCGCCGGCTTGACGGCCTTGGAGATCAGGGCGGCGGATCGGCCGCTGCGCCGCCCGTGGAGCCCCCGGCTGATCGTCGGCGCCGGTGCGGCGGTGCTCGTGCTGCTCGCGGCCTTCGCCGCGGGCTGAAGCGCCAGGCACCCCGGCCGACGGCGATCTCACCGGACGACGGCGATCCCGGCCCGATCCCGCCGTCGTTCCGTCAGATCGCCGTCATCCGGTCGCGCCGCGGATCGGTACGAGGAGCACGAGGCCGACGGCGAGGACCAGCACGATCCCGAGGATGCCGAACGCCTGGTCGCCGGTCAGCTGGATGAACAGCGCGAAGAGCGCGGGCGCGAGGAAGGTGGCCACCCGTCCGGTCGTGGCGTAGAGGCCGAAGAGCTCACCCTCCCGGGTGACCGGGGCGAGCCGGGCGAGCAGCGATCGGCTCGCCGACTGGGCGGGCCCCACGAAGCAGCAGAGCACGAGGCCGCCGATCCAGAACGCGATCGTCCCTGCGCCGTGCGCGAGGAACACCGCGACGCCCGCGGCGACCAGCCCCACGAGGGAGACGAGGATGACCGGTTTCGGCCCGAAGCGGTCGTCGAACCGCCCCGACAGCAGGGTCGAGACGCCGGCGACGACGTTGGCGGCCACGCCGAAGATCAGCACCTGGCCGAACGTGAACCCGAACACGGTCGAGGCGATGACGGCGCCGAACGTGAAGACGCCGGTGAGGCCGTCGCGGAACACCGCGCTCGCCACGAGGAAGCCGAGCAGGTTCCGGTCGGTGCGCCAGAGGCCGGCGACATCGGCGCCGAGCTTGCGGTAGGCGGCCCGGATGCCCCGCCGGGGGAGACCGGGCGCCGGGGGGACGTCGGGCACGGCGAGGAGCACCGGCACCGCGAACACCGCGGTCCAGACCGCGCAGATCGCCGCGCAGATCCGGATGTCGAGGCCGCCGTCGTCGGTCACGCCGAGCAGCTGCGGGCCCTGGGGGATCAGCGTCACGTACAGCACGAGCAGCAGCAGGATCCCGCCGAGATAGCCGCTCGCCCAGCCGAAGGCGCTCACGCGGCCGATGGTCCTCGGCGTGGCGATGGTGAGCAGCATCGCGTTGTAGTTGACGGTCGCGATCTCGTACGCGACCGTTCCGACGCAGACGAGCACGACCCCCGGGACGAAGTACGGGGGAGCGGCGACGACGAACGACATGGCGAGCATCGCGACGACCACGACGGCGGTGCCGAGGGCCACGCCCCGGCGCCGGTGGCCGGTCGCGTCGGCGCGCTGGCCGAGCACCGGGGCGAGCACGGCCACCACCACGCCGGCGATCGCGAGGCCGAGGCCGAGCCCGCTCGAGAGCGACGCCTTGGCGACGGTGAAGGCCGCGGTGCCCCGTGGCACCGCGGCGTCCACGAAGCGGTCGCCGGTGAGATAGACGGTGAACACGAAGGTCGTGATGACGGCGTTGAACGCGGCGCCGCCCCAGTCCCACGCCGCCCAGGCGAGCACGCGTCGTCGGGTCGCGGGCGCCTGCGCCACCACGGTCATGGCGCCAGCGTAGGGGCGGCCGTTCCGCCCCGCGCCCCCCGTTCCGGGTGGTCAGTCCCTCGCGTCGGGGCGGGGGTCCGATCCCGCATCGGCGAGGCCGACGTGCGGGTCGCCGTCCGGCTCGGCGTTCTCGTCGACCATGGCGATCGACGTGCCAGGGGTGATGAGCAGGTGGGCGTCGGTGCCGCGTCCCTGGCCGGCGACCGCGGGGAGCCACGGGTCGCCGCCCGCGAGCGCCGCCTCGATCCGTCTGCGCACGTCGGCCACGTCCGCGCCGGGGATGGTGAACTCGCGTCCTCCGTAGACGAGCCGCACCCGTCGCATCAGGCCTCGTTCCCATGGTCCGGCGGTTCCGGGACGACGTGCAGGCCCGCCGACGAGTTCGCCGTCTGCAGGAGTGCCTCCACCCAGGCCCGGTTGATCGCCGGCTGCTTGCCGCCGAAGTACTTGAACACCAGCGGCAGCGCCGGGTGCAGCCAGATGGTCGTCCGGCCGTCACCCACGGCCGCGTCGTCGCGCCAGCTGAACGCGAACGACTCGCCGCGGCGCAGCTTCGTCGCGATCACCATCTGCAGGTGCGCGAGCAGGCGGTCGTCGAAGTCCACCACGACGGTCGAGCCGTACGTCAGCTTGCCCATGAGGATCGCTCCCGACCTTGTCCGCCCAGAATTCCAGGTATCGGAGGCAAGTCAAGCGACGCCCGTCGGGAATACGCGCGCCGCTGAAGAGTTGAGCAGAGAGTGCTCAACTTTTGCGCTCAGGATTCGACAGCAGACCGGTGAGACCATAAGGTTGAGTCACCAGGACGCAAGTCCGTTCCCGGACGGCGTCCTCCCCCAGACCCCCACATCGAAGGAGAACAACCCATGGCTCGTGCCGTAGGCATCGACCTCGGAACCACCAACTCGGTGGTGTCCGTGCTCGAAGGCGGCGACCCGGTGGTCATCGCGAACGCGGAGGGCTTCCGCACCACCCCCTCGGTCGTCGCGTTCACGAAGGACGGCGACGTGCTCGTCGGCGAGACCGCGAAGCGCCAGGCCGTGACCAACGTGGACCGCACCATCTCGTCCGTGAAGCGCCACATGGGCACCGACTGGACCGTGACGATCGACGGCAAGAAGTACACGCCGCAGGAGATCTCGGCGCGCATCCTCGGCAAGCTGAAGCGCGACGCCGAGCAGTACCTGGGTGACACGGTCACCGATGCGGTCATCACCGTTCCGGCCTACTTCAACGACGCCGAGCGCCAGGCCACGAAGGACGCCGGCGAGATCGCGGGCCTCAACGTGCTCCGCATCATCAACGAGCCCACCGCCGCGGCGCTCGCCTACGGCCTGGACAAGGGCCGCGAGGACGAGCTGATCCTCGTCTTCGACCTGGGCGGCGGCACGTTCGACGTCTCCCTGCTCGAGGTGGGCAAGGACGAGGGCTTCTCGACGATCCAGGTCCGCGCGACCGCCGGCGACAACCGGCTCGGTGGCGACGACTGGGACCAGCGGATCGTCCAGCACCTGATCAAGAAGTTCAAGGACACGACGGGCGTCGACGTCTCGAAGGACAAGATCGCGCTGCAGCGGCTCAAGGAGGCCGCGGAGCAGGCGAAGAAGGAGCTCTCGAGCTCGACCTCGACGTCGATCCAGCTGCCCTACCTGTCCCTCACCGAGAACGGGCCCGCGAACCTGGACGAGACGCTGACGCGCGCCCAGTTCGAGAACCTGACGTCGGACCTGCTCGACCGCACCAAGAAGCCGTTCAACGACGTCATCAGCGAGGCGGGCATCAAGGTGTCCGACATCGCGCACGTCGTCCTCGTCGGTGGTTCGACCCGCATGCCGGCCGTGAGCGAGCTCGTCAAGCAGCTCACCGGCGGCAAGGAGCCGAACAAGGGCGTGAACCCGGACGAGGTCGTGGCCGTCGGCGCGGCGCTGCAGGCGGGCGTGCTGAAGGGTGAGCGCAAGGACGTCCTCCTCATCGACGTCACCCCGCTCTCCCTCGGCATCGAGACCAAGGGCGGCATCATGACGAAGCTCATCGACCGCAACACGGCCATCCCGACCAAGCGCAGCGAGACCTTCACCACCGCCGACGACAACCAGCCGTCAGTGGCCATCCAGGTCTTCCAGGGCGAGCGCC
>JAICSU010000296.1 GCA_025936735.1 Amnibacterium sp. | reverse complement strand
GGGAAGGCGACGTCCTGCCGAAGCAGCGCGGCCCGGACACCCGCCGCGCGCTGCACCACTCCCGTGCTCGGTGCCAGCTCCCCCGCGAGCACGCCGAGCAGGGTCGACTTGCCCGCCCCGTTGCCGCCGGTCACGAGCAGCTTCGTCCGGGCGCCGACCGTGACGTCCGTCCGGGCGAGGCGTCCGGAGACCGAGACGGCGGACGCGGACAGGAGCGGGCCGTCGACCCCGGATGCCGGCGCGGCCGCGATCCCCGCGAAGGCGAGCTCCGCGGGCGGCTTGCGCACCTGCTCCCGCTCGAGGACGGCGATCCGCACCAGGGCGTTGCGCACCCGCCGCGCGGTCACCTTGGCGTCCCGGTCGGCGTAGAACTTCTTCGCCCCCCTGCCCTCGGTGCGTGGGGTCGTCTTCGCGTTCGTCGTCCTTGCCGTCACGGCCGCCTCGTGCCGAAGCGCGGCGAGCTCCTCCTGCTCGGTCGCGAAGCGCTGCTCCCACCGCTTCCGCTCGGCCCGGCGCTGCCGCAGGTGCTCGCTGTAGTTCCCCCTCGAGGACCGGACCCCGTATCCGGCTCCGCCGTCGCCGCTCGTGACGACCGCGGCGTGCGGCAGCGGCGCCGGATCGAGGTCCACGATGCGGGTCGCGACCGCATCGAGGAAGGCCCGGTCGTGGCTCGCGAACAGCACGGGCCCGCTCCACCGGCCGAGCACGTCCGCGAGGTAGTCGACCGCCTCGTCGTCGAGGTGGTTCGTCGGCTCGTCGAGCAGGAGCGCCGTCGGCCGGGCGAGCAGGAGCGTCGCGAGAGCGAGCCGCGACCGCTGGCCGCCGGAGAGGGTGCGGACCGTCCGGTCGGGGGGCACCGCGGTCAGACCGAGGCCGGCGAGCACCTCCCCGCGGCGCGCCGACGCGGTCCACACCTCGAGCCGCACCGCCTCCTCGAGCGCCGCGGCCAGGCGCGCACTCGCGTCCGGCAGCCCTGCCGCGAGCGCGGCCGATGCCCGCTCGACCTCCCGCTCCGCCTCCGCGGCCTCGGCGAGCGCCGCGTCGAGCACCGCCGCGACGCTGCGCTGCGGCGGGAACGACGGCTCCTGCTCGAGCAGGCCCACCCGCGCGGGACGGACGACCGAGCCGACGTCCGGTTCGAGGCGACCCGCAGCGACCCGCAGCAGGGTGGACTTGCCGGATCCGTTCTCCCCGATGAGGCCGACGGGCGCGCCGGGGCCCACGGTGAACCACACGTCCGTGAGCACCCGGCGTCCCGCGTGCGATCGACTCACCCCCTCGAGGCGCAGCTGGTCGACGGCGGCGTGCAGCGACGGGGGCGGAACGGAGGTGCGAGCCATGACGGCTCCTCTCGAAGGTCGAGGAGGAGTCCCGCCGGGCGGATGCCGTGCACGTGAGCAGCGACCTGCTGGTGGAGGAGGTCGCGGACTGCTCGACGGTCGACGGCGCCTCGGGCGCGGGACCGGGTCGAGAGTCAGAGCCTCACGGGATCGACGCTAACGCCTCGTCCGCGGCGACGGCAAGGCCGCACCTGCCACGATCGACGCATGCCGACCTCCAGCCAGGGCTACGGCCCCGACCACCCGACCGGGCTGTCCCTCGGTCTGCACCACGTGATGCTCGCCATCCCTCGCGGATCGGAGGACCGTATGCGGCCCTTCTACCTCGGGGTGCTCGGCATGGCGGAGATCGTGAAGCCGCCGATCCTGGCCGCCAGGGGCGGCCTCTGGGTGCGCGGCGACGGGCTCGAGATCCACCTGGGCGTCGAGGACGACTTCCGGCCGGCGCGGAAGGCGCATCCGGGCATCCGCGTCGGGGATCTCGACGCCCTCGCGCGGCGGTTCGAGGAGCACGACGTCCCGATCCGGTGGGACACGGAGGCGTTCCCCGGGCATCGCCGGTTCTACGCGGACGACCCCGTCGGCAACCGGCTCGAGTTCCTGCAGCCGGACCCGACGATCCCGACCTGGTAGTCGACCCCGAGCGAGCCCGCAGCGGGTGGGCGTACGGTCGGCATCGGCAGAAGGGGCCGCGCGCGGACGCTGCGAGCGGCCCGAGATCCGAT
>JAICSU010000175.1 GCA_025936735.1 Amnibacterium sp. | reverse complement strand
GCCGGACCGCCGCCTCGTCCCCGGCCGCCTCAGCCAACGGTCTTCGCCCGGCGGACGGCCGCGCGGGCGGCGGCGGAACGGTGGTCCTGCTCGATCGGCTGCGGCGTGCCGGGACGGCTGGGCACCAGCCGCGGGCCCTCGGGACCGAAGCAGTACTCGGGCTCGGGGAAGATCCAGAGCGCCGCGACGTAGAGCACCGCGGCGGTCACGATGCCGCTGAGCAGGCTGAGGTCGATGCCGCCGGCGAGGTCACGGAACGGGCCCACGACGATCGGCGGGTAGTTCGAGAAGAGCAGGCCGACGACGGCCGCGACGGCCCACGCCACGAGGCCGCGCCAGTTGATCCCGGAGCGGAACCAGTAGCGGCCGCCGGTCTCGCCGCGGTTGAACACCTGCAGGTCCCGCTCGTCGTACCAGCCGCGGTGGGTGAAGTAGGCGATGGCCAGGATGATCATCCAGGGGGTGGTGGTCACGACGATCGCGCCCACGAACGCGTTCACCGCACCGAGCAGGTCGAACACGAGGCGTCCGATCAGGATGAACAGGAACGCCAGCGTTCCGATGCCGATCGTCGCCTGCACCCGGGTGAAGCGCGGGAACACGGACGAGAAGTCGAGCCCGGTGCCGTAGAGGGACGTGGTGCCCGTCGAGAGGCCACCGAGGAACGCCACGACGATCAGCACGATCGCGTACCAGAGCGGCGAGGCCTGCACCAGCCCGACGACGTAGTCGACCTTCCCCGAGACGAGGGTCGCGGTGGCGACGCCGAAGAGGAACGGGATCAGGGAGGCGCCCTGGCCGAGCAGCGTGGCGCCGACCAGGCGGCCGGTGGAGGTGCCCTTGGGGATGTAGCGCGACCAGTCGCCGAGGAACGCGCCGAACGAGATCGGATTGCTCATCACGATGAGCGCCGCGAGGATGAACGTCGGCCAGAACCCGCCGAGCGCGTAGTGCGAGGGCCCCGGGTCGTAGCCCGCGTCGAAGGTGCCCGCGAAGGCGACGATCGCGAGCAGGAACAGGATCGTGTTCGCGATCACCGCGACCTTGTTCACGAACAGCATGAACTGGTAGCCGTACACGACCACCACGATCACCAGCGCGCCGATCAGCGCGTAGATCACGGAGCGCAGCAGCGGCGAGTCGGGCACGCCCGCGAGGCGCGCGAGGGCACCCACGATCGCGTCGCCGCTCACCCACACCGAGATCGAGTAGAAGGCGATGGCGGTGAGCAGCGAGAGGAACGAGCCGACGACCCGGCCCCGCACGCCGACGTGGGCGCCCGAGGAGACGGCGTTGTTCGTGCCGGTGCGCGGACCGAAGAGGCCCATCGGCGCGAGGATCACCGCCCCGACGGCCACGCCGAGCAGGGTCGCGAGCACCGCCTGCCAGAACGACAGACCGAGGGCGATGGGGAACGTGCCGAGCAGCACGGTGGCGAAGGTGTTGGCGCCGCCGAACTGGATCCGGAAGAGGTCGAGCGGACGCGAGGTGCGGTCCGCGGCGGGGATCGTGTCGACGCCGTGCTGCTCCACCTCCGTGATGCGGGGCGGAGCGGTCGGGGGAACGGACGCGGTGCGAGCCTCGTTGCTCATCGGAGCCTTCCTGGAGTGGGGGGAGTTCGCGGGAATCGTAGCGGTTGAAGTGCCTGCTGAGCGAAGATAGTTGACCGTGGCGATACTCGACGTGGTCGATCTCTCCGTTCCGCTCCGTCCCGGCGTCCAGACGTATCCCGGCGATCCGCAGCTCTCGTTCGCTCCGCACAGCACGGTCGCGCGGGACGGGTTCAACCTGCTGGCGGTCCACATGGGCACGCAGACCGGCACCCACGTGGACGCGCCGTTCCACTTCGAGGACGACGCTCCGACGCTCGACGAGCTCCCTCTCACGCGGTTCCTCGGCCCGGCCGTCATCGCTGACGTGCGGGCGGTGGGAGCCAGGACCGCGATCACGCGGGAGCACCTGACCGACGCGCTGCGGGAGGTGCGGCCGGGCAGCATCGTGCTGCTGCACACCGGCTGGAGCCGGCACTTCGGCACGGATCGGTACTTCGACCATCCCTTCCTCGAGGCGGACGCCTGTCGCGCCCTCCTCGACGCGGGCGTGCGCACCATCGGGATCGACGCGATCAACCTCGACGAGACTCCCGACGACGGGCACCCCGGGGCCGGCTTCCCCGTGCACCACCTCATCGCGCGGGCGGCGGGGGTCATCTGCGAGAACCTGACGAACCTCGACGCGGTGCGCTCGGCGCGTCCGACCGTCTCGCTGCTGCCGCTCGCGTTCGTCGGGACGGACGGCGCACCGGTGCGCGCCGTCGCCTACGAGGAGGGCTGACGGCTCTAGGAGGAGCCGCTCCATGCCGCCGGCGACATGATCCACACGACGTCGGTGGGGCCGTCGGAGGCGTTCGTCCAGGTGTGCGGGTCCCGGCCGGCGAAGGTCAGCGCGTCGCCGGCGCCGAGCACGATCTCCTCGGTGACGAAACGGAGGCGCAGCGCCCCGGACAGCACGTGCACGACCTCCGCCTCGCAGTTGATCGTGTAGAGGTCGGGTCCCCCCGTCGCGCCCGGCTCGAGCGTGGAGCGGAGCAGCTGCAGGCGGGCCTCGCGGCGGGGGGTGAGCATCCGCTCCGTCACGCCCTCGCCGCCCATGTTGATCCGGGGCGCGTCCGCGAGCCGCACGACCTCCCGCTCCGGCACCTCGAACAGCCGTCCGACGGGCAGCGAGAGCACCTCGCACAGCATCAGCAGCGTCGCGACGCTGGGCGACGTCTCGTCCCGCTCCACGCGGCTGATGAACCCCTTGGTCAGCCCGGTCGCCTCGGCGACGTGGCCGATCGTGAGTCCCTGCGCGCGCCGGGTCGCACGGAGCTTCGCGCCGATCGCGAGCGGCTGCTGCGAGGGTGCGGGGAGGACGGCTCGGATGGCGGATCCCCGTTCCTTGGTCGCGGCGTGGTTCGCCTCATCTTGGATTCCGGATGCACGCGCCCGCAACTCAGCCGAGGAGGACGGCTCCCCACGCACCGAGCAGCATGGCGGGTCCGAACGGGATGCGGGCGCCGGGGCCGGAGCGGACGAGCGCCGCCACCGCGACGACACCGCCGGCCAGGAAGGCGAGGAGCGGCGCGGCGACGCCGGCGGACGGCGACGCGGCGGCCGCTGCTAGGCCGAGCACCGGTGCGAGCTTCACGTCGCCGAGGCCCATGCCCCCGGCGACATGCAGCAGGAGCAGGAGCAGGCCGTAGCCGGTGGCGAGCGCGACTGCGCCCGGGATCGCGGTGCCGCCGGTCGCTGCGCCCGCGCCCGCTGCGGTCAGGGCGATCGGATATCCCGGGAGCACGAGCCGGTCGGGAATCCGGTGCTCGGCGATGTCGATCGCCGCGACCCGGGGCGTGACCACCGCGAGCCAGACGAGGGCGAGGAGCGCCGGCCGCGGCCCCACGGCGACGAACGCCGCGATGGCGAGCAGCACGGTGAGCGTCGCCTCCGCCCTCCGGAGACCCGCCCATCGGCGAGGCGACGCGGCAAGCGGATGACCGGACACGCGCGAACGGTAGCCGCGGGACGGCGCTCGGAGTGCCCGTTCTCCACAGGATGCGCCGGCGGCGGGACCGAGGGGCTGCACGCTCTCTCGCCGGCGGGCGACGCCTCGCTATCGTCCTTCCCGGCCCGCGTCCCGGTCGAACCCGAAGTAGGTGAAGGGTGCCAGCGAGCGTGCCCCGAGCCCGGCGAGGAGGATCGTCTCGTAGCGGGGCATGGGCGAGGGGAGCGAGTCGAGGGGGTACCAGCCGATGCCCGAGCACTTCGCCGGCTCCATCACCTGCGGCACGCCGGCCCAATGCTCGAGGGTGAAGTACCAGTCGGCACGCTGCTCGACCGGGTCGTCACTGCCGTCCGTCCGGTGCAGCAACGTGGCCGGGACGAGATCCTCGAGCGCGACGTCGACGCCGAGCTCTTCCTTCACCTCCCGAGCAGCCGCGGCCCGTGCGCTCTCGCCCGCCTCGATGTGGCCCGCGGCGCCCGCCACCCAGTACCCATCCAGGTAGCCGGTGTTCCGCCGCCGCTGCAGCAGCACGTCCCGCCCGCGCAGAAGGTAGACGTGCGCGGCGGGAACCAGGGCGAAGCGATCGGGCACGCTTCGACCGTAGCCACGCCGTTGCGGGCTCGAAGGCACCTTCGTCGTCTTCGGGCTGCGGTCAGGCGGCGTCGCGGATCAGCGCCGCCAGGGTGCGCGAGGCGGTCGAGGCCATGTGCGGGTTCGTGTCGACGTAGTACGGCAGCGCGAGGATCGCCTGCGCGAGCGCCCAGCCCCGTCCTCGCCGCCAGCCGGGCTCGGTGGGGGCGACCCTCGCCCGGAAGCGCGACCGCAGCGCGTCGCCGATCAGGTTCCAGGCGGGCATGAGGTCGACGGAGGGGTCGCCGACCGCGATGTCCTCGCAGTCGAGCACCGCGGCGAGGCGACCGCGCTGGACGAGGAGGTTCCCGGGCATGAGGTCGGTGTGGAGCCAGGTGCGTGTCGGCGGTCCCGGTGCGGCGAGCGCGTCGGCCCACACCGCCTCGAGTGGAGCGACGTCGAGAAGGGTCCTCGAGGCGCGGAGGGCGGATCGCACCTCGGCATCGACTGCGGCGAGCGGGCCGCTGCGCCACGAATGCGTCAGCAGCGGCACGTCGAGCGGGACGGCCTGCACCGCCCGGACGAAATCGGCGAGATCGTCGGCGATCGCGGGCGGTGGGGCGGCGGGATCCACGAGCTCGCCCTCGAGCCATCGGTACGCGGTGGACCAGCCGGGGTACAGGTCGTGCGGTGCCGCGACGCCGAGCAGCTCGGGCAGGGCGACCGTCGTGGGGATGCGGGCCGCGACCGTCTGCGCGGCTCGCGCCCGCTCCACCACGGCGGGGTCCGCGTTCGGATGCAGCGGGAAGCGCAGCACGATCCTCTCGCCGAGCAGGAACAGGGCGTTCACCGTGCCGGAGGAGACGACGGGTCGCACGGGCAGCCCGGCCCAGCGCGGGTACCGGCCGGCGACGAGCCGCCCCACGGCCGCGGCGTCGAGGTCGACCTGGCCCTCGTGCATCCGCAGCACGGCCGGGCGCTCGCCGGTCAGGTGAGCTCGTTCGACTCGAGCATCTCCGTCACGAGCGCCGCGATCGCGCTGCGCTCCGAGCGGGTGAGCGTCACGTGCCCGAACAGCGGATGGCCCTTCAGGGTCTCGATCACGCTCGCGACGCCGTCGTGCCGCCCCACCCGCAGGTTGTCGCGCTGCGCCACGTCGTGGGTCAGCACCACCCGCGAGTTCTGCCCGATGCGCGACAGCACGGTGAGCAGCACGTTGCGCTCGAGCGACTGGGCCTCGTCGACGATGACGAACGCGTCGTGCAGTGACCGGCCCCGGATGTGGGTGAGCGGCAGCACCTCGAGCACGCCGCGCTCCACGACCTCGTCGATCACGTTCTGCGACACGACGGCCCCGAGGGTGTCGAAGACCGCCTGGCCCCACGGGTTCATCTTCTCGGCGGCGTCGCCGGGCAGGAAGCCGAGCTCCTGGCCGCCGACGGCGAAGAGCGGCCGGAAGACGAGCACCCTGCGCTGGATCCGGCGCTCCATGACCGACTCGAGGCCGGCGCACAGGGCGAGCGCGGACTTGCCCGTGCCGGCCCGGCCACCGAGGCTGAGGATGCCG
>JAICSU010000213.1 GCA_025936735.1 Amnibacterium sp. | reverse complement strand
TGCACCCCCCCCCCCCACCCTGTTGTTTTGCCTTTTGTTGGTGTTTGGCCGCTAAAACGCCCCCATTTTGGGCCAACCCTCGGAGGAGGAGGAAGGGTCAGCCGACGAGGCCCTGCGCGAAGACGTGCGGGGTGAAGCCGGTGAGGTCGCCGATGCTCTCGCCCTGGCCGATGAGCTTGATCGGGATGCCCGTCTCGTCCTGGACCCGCAGCACGAACCCGCCCTTGGCGGATCCGTCGAGCTTCGTGATGACGAGGCCCGTGACGCCCGCGTGCTCGATGAACGCCTGCGCCTGCAGCACGCCGTTCTGGCCGGTGGTCGCGTCGAGCACGAGCAGCACCTCGCTGATCGGCGCGAGCTTCTCCACGACGCGGGTGATCTTGCCGAGCTCGTCCATCAGGCCGCCCTTGGTGTGCAGCCGCCCGGCGGTGTCGATCAGCACGATCTCGGTGCCGTCCCGCTTCGCCTGCTCGACGGTCTGGTAGGCGACCGACGCGGGGTCCTGGCCCGGGTGCTGCGGCCGCACCACCGCGGCGCCCGCCCGCTCGGCCCACGTGGCGACCTGCTCGACGGCCGCGGCCCGGAAGGTGTCCGCGGCCCCGACGAGCACCGACCGCTGGTAGTTGGCGAGGAACTTCGCGAACTTGCCGATCGTCGTGGTCTTGCCGACGCCGTTCACCCCGACCATCAGCACGACCGCGGGGCGCTCGGAGAGCTTCAGCGTGGGGTCGAAGCCGGCGAGCCGCTCCTCGACGTCCTCGCGGAGCATCCGCTGGAGGTCCTTCGGATCCGTCGTGCGGTACCGCTCGACCTTCTCGCGGAGGTCCGTGATCATGGCCTCGGTGATGTCGGGCCCGAAGTCGGCCCCGATCAGCGCTGCCTCGAGGTCGTCCCAGGTGTCCTCGTCGATGATGCGGACGGTGCCGAAGAGGTTCCGCAGCCGTGCCCCGAACCCCGCCATGGCACCAGGCTACCGGGGCACGGATTCCGCCCAGCGACGTCGACGTACCGTCGATCCGTCGATCGCTCGAAGGGAGAGCGCCATGGCGGACGCACCGCGGATCACGCTGCTCGGGACGGGGACGATGGGCGCCGGGATGGCCCGCTCGATCCTCCGCGCCGGGCTGCCGCTCACGGTCTGGAACCGGCACGCCGAGAAGGCCCGACCGCTCGCCGAGGACGGTGCGACCGTCGCGGAGGACCTGACGCAGGCGGTGCGGGACGCGGACGTGGTCGTCACGATGCTCTTCGACGCCGACGCGGTGGCCGAGGTCATGGAGCAGGCGGCGGGCGCGATGCGGGACGGCGCGGTGTGGGTGCAGTCCGCCACCGTGGGCCGGGACGGCATCGCGCGGCTCGCCCGCCTCGCGGAGGAGCACGGCCTGACGATGGTGGACGCGCCGATGGTCGGCACGAAGCAGCCGGCCGAGGACGGGAGGCTCACCGTGCTCGCCGCCGGTGCCCCCGGGACCCGGGAGACCGTGCAGCCGGTGTTCGACGCCGTCGGCGCGAAGACCGTCTGGCTCGGGGACGAGCCGGGCCCCGCCAGCGCGATGAAGCTCGTCGCGAACTCCTGGGTCGCGATGCTGACGGCCGGCACGGCCCAGGGCATCCAGCAGGCCCGCGCCTTCGGGCTGGACCCCGCGCAGTTCCTCGAGACCGTGTCGGGCGGCGCCGCGGACACCCCCTACCTGCAGGCGAAGGGCAGGGCCATCCTCGAGAGCCGCTTCGATCCGCAGTTCGGGCTCGACGGGCTGCTGAAGGATCTGCGGCTCATCCGTGCCGCCACCGCCGAGTCCGGGGTGCGCACCACGGTGGTCGATGCGCTGGTGGACGCCTTCGCCCGCGCGAGCGAGGAGGGACACGGGCAGGAGGACATCGCCGCGGTGGTGGTGAGCTTCTCGCCGCCGGCGGCCGCTCCCGCGGTGTGAGGCAGGAGGATCGGGGCATGCCGATCCTCAGCAAGGACACGACCCTCTGCATCTCCCTGGCGGGGCGGCCGAGCAACCTCGGCACCCGCTTCCACAACATGCTCTACGAGGAGCTCGGCCTCGACTTCGTCTACAAGGCGTTCACCACCGACGACCTGGAGGGCGCGGTGCGCGGGGTCCGGGCCCTCGGGATCCGCGGCTGCTCCGTGTCCATGCCCTTCAAGTCGGCGGTCCTGGCCTACGTCGACGAGGTGGAGGAGTCCGCGGCCGCGATCGAGGCCGCGAACACGGTCGTGAACGACGGGGGCCGGCTCACGGCGGCGAACACCGATGTGGAGGCCGTCGAGGAGCTGCTGCAGGCCAGGGCGGTGCCCCGGGAATCGCGGGTGCTTCTGCGCGGCAGCGGGAGCATGGCGGCCGCCGTGCTCGCCGCGTTCCGGCATGCGGGCTTTTCCGATCTCACGCTCACTTCGCGGAATGCGACGACGGGAAAGGCCCTCGCCGAGCGCTTCTCCGCGGGCTTCCTGCCGGAGCCGGTCGCCGGTCACGACGTGCTGGTGAACGTCACCCCGCTCGGCATGGCGGGTGCGGACGAGGACGCGCTGGCGTTCCCGGAGGCGGCGATTCGGGCGGCGACCAGGGTCTTCGACGTCGTCGCCCTGCCGGTGGAGACGCCGCTCGTCCGCGCCGCCCTGGCCGCCGGCGTCCCGGTGCTCACCGGCGCCGAGGTGCACGCCCTTCAGGCGGCACGCCAGTTCGAGCGGTACACGGGGGTCGCCCTCACACGCGATCAGGTGGACAGGGCGAGTGCGTTCTCGCGTTCCGAAGAACGGATGCGCTATTGACGTGAAATGCAACCCGAATACGGGATACCGCAGAACTTCTGCACCGGGATAGCGTTCTTCCACAGCCGCTACCTACGGAAATGGAGATCGCAAGACTTCCATGATCCAGCCCGTCCGACTGCTCGCCGCCGTCACCGTCTGCGCCGCGTTACTGATCCCCGCCAGGATCGCGTTCAGTGCGCCGACGGCGACGGCGGTGATCGGCGTCTCCACCGTCCAGGCCCACCCCGGCCGCTGAGGACCGGTCAGACGCGGGCGCCGAGCCGCTGGCCGATGACCTGCGACACCCCGTCCTGCCGCATCGAGACGCCGTAGAGGGCGTCCGCGATCTCCATCGTGCGCTTCTGGTGGGTGATGAGGATCAGCTGCGAGGTGTCGCGGAGCGATCCGATCACCTCGAGCAGGCGTCCGAGGTTCGCATCGTCGAGCGCCGCCTCCACCTCGTCGAGGATGTAGAACGGGCTCGGCCGCGCGGTGAAGATCGCGAGGAGGAACGCCACCGCCGCGAGCGAGCGCTCACCGCCCGAGAGCAGGGACAGCCGCTCGATCTTCTTGCCCGCCGGCCGCACCGCGACCTCGACGCCGGGGAAGCCGTCGTCGCTACCGGGGACGAGGGTGAGCCGCCCGGATCCGCCGGGGAACAGCACGGGGAAGATGCGGGCGAACGCCTGCTCGGTGTCCGCGTAGGCCGCGTCGAAGATGGTGCGCATCTTCCCGTCGAGCTCGTCCACGATCGTGAGGAGGTCGGCTCGCGTGCGGCTCAGGTCCGCGAGCTGGTCGACGAGGAACGCGTGCCGCTGCTCGAGCGCCGCGAACTCCTCGAGCGCGAGCGGGTTCACGCGCCCGAGCTGGGCGAACCGGCGCTCGGCGGCACGCAGGCGGCGCTCCTCCGCCTCGCGGTCCAGCGCCGGATCGGCCTCCTCGAGCAGGGCGGCCTCGTCGAGGCTCAGCTCGGTCCTGGCGCGCTCGAGCAGGGCCGCCAGCGACAGCTGCTGCTCGTAGAGACGCATCTCGAGGTCGCGGCCCTGCCCCTCGAGACGGGCGGCCCGCTCCCGCGCGTCCGCGAGGTCGCGACGCGCGGCGGCCAGGGCGCCGGACGACTCGTCCCGGCGGCGGGTGAGGTCGGCGAGCCGGACGCGGGCCTCCGTGACAGCGCGGTCGACGGACGCCTGCACCGGCGGCAGATCGGCGAGCACGGCCTCCGCGGCGAGCCGCTGGGCACGGCGCTCCGTGGCCCGGCGCTCCGCGGCCTCCGCGGCGAGCCGGGCTCGCTCCGCCTCGGCCGCGCGCTCCGTGCGGCGCCGGCGTGCGGCTGCGAGGCGTTCCTGCAGCGTGCGCACCTCGAGCCGCGCCGCGAGGGTGCGCTCCCTGGCCGCGTCGAGCGCGGCAAGGGCCTCGGCCCGGATGCCCGCGTCGAGCACCGGGCGCGGCTCCTCACGACCGGCGGCCAGGAGCCCGGCGGCCTCGTCGCG
>JAICSU010000226.1 GCA_025936735.1 Amnibacterium sp. | reverse complement strand
CCGTGTGGCGGGACGCGCGGCGGCGGTCTTGGTCTGGCGGGTTGGGCGGAGTGGCCGCACGCGGGGCGGTGGTGGTCTGACACCGGCTGGTACGGCCAAGTGGCCTCACGGCCGCCCACCGCTCGGCCACAATGCGGACATGCCGAGCGTGACCGATGCCTGAGCTCCCCGAGGTCGAGACCGTCCGCCGCGGGCTCGATCCGCTGCTCCGCGGCCGGACGGTCGAGGAGGCCGACATCATGGACGGCCGCCTGACGGCGCCCGAGGATCCGGCGGCCGTCGCAGCCGAGCTCCTCGGCGAGCGCTTCACCGCGGTGGGCCGGCGCGGCAAGTACCTGCTCTTCGGGCTCGACACCGGCCGGACCCTGGTCGTCCACCTGCGGATGACGGGCTGGTTCCACCACCGCCGCGGCGACGGCGAGGAGCTGACCCACGTCCGCGCCGTGCTCGGCCTGGACGACGGCTCGACGCTCGTCTACGCCGACCAGCGCCGCTTCGGGACGTGGCGGCTGATCGAGCCGGGCGGGCTCGAGGAGTACCTCCGGCCCCGGGCCGGGCCCGAGCCGCTCTCCGACGAGTGGACGCCGCGCCGGTTCCGGCACGACCTGGCCGGACGGCGGGCGTCGGTGAAGGCGCTGCTGCTTCACCAGGGGGTCGTCGCAGGAGTCGGGAACATCTACGCCGACGAGGCGCTGTGGCAGGCCCGGATCCATCCTCTGCGGCCGGGCGGCGGGCTGACCGCGGCCGAGGTGCGGCGGCTGCACGCGGCCGTCGTCGAGACGCTCCGGCGCGGGATCGCCTACCAGGGCGCGAGCATCCGCAATTACCGCGGCCCGGACGGCGCGCCGGGTGGGATGCAGGAGCGCTTCAACGCCTACGACCGCGACGGCGAGCCGTGCCCCCGGTGCGGCACGCCGATCGAGAAGATCCGCGTCGCCCAGCGAGGGACCCACCTGTGCCCGAGATGCACCCGACAGCCCTGAAGGTGGCCGAGCGGCTCCGGGCCGCCGGCCTCGACGTCGACGTGCAGGAGCTGGACGCCTCGACCCGCACGGCCGAGGAGGCGGCGTCCGCGGCCGGGTGCGAGCTGGGCCAGATCGTGAAGTCGCTCGTCTTCGCCGACGGCGACGGCCCGGTGCTCGTCCTGTGCGCGGGCGACCGCCGCGTCGACACGACGCGCGTGGGGGAGGACGTCCGCCGAGCGACGCCGGACGAGGTGCGCGATGCGACCGGCTTCGCGATCGGGGGCGTGCCGCCGCTGGGACACGAGCGGCCCGTGCGGACGGTCGTCGACGAGTCGCTGCGCCGGTTCGCGACGGTGTGGTGCGCCGCCGGGACGCCGCGGGCCGTCTTCGAGGTCGCGACCGACCGGCTGATCGCGGCGATGCCCGGCGCCGAGGTGCGGGAGGTCACGAGCTGATGGCGGAGCGGATGGTCTCGATAAACGGCGTCGAGATCTGCACCGAGCCGTTCGGCGATCCGTCTGACCCGCCCGTGCTGCTGATGATGGGGGTGGCCGGCTCGATGCTCTGGTGGGACGAGGCCTTCTGCGCAATGCTCGCCGGCCGCGGTCGGTACGTGATCCGCTACGACCCCCGCGACACCGGCAGGTCCACCACGTACGAGGTGGGCCGGCCGGGCTACGGCGGCGCGGACCTGGTGGCCGACGCGGCCGGCGTGCTCGACGGGTACGGGATCGCCGCCGCCCACGTCGTCGGCGTCTCGGCCGGAGGCGCGCTCGCGCAGGTGCTGGCGATCGACCATCCGGAGCGCGTGCTGTCGCTCGTCCTCATCAGCACGTCCTTCGCCGCCGGGGGCGACCGCTCGCCGCTCCCCGGCCCATCGGAGGAGCTGAGCCGCTTCTGGAGGACGCCGCAGCCGGGCTGGGCCGATCTCGGAGCGGTCGCGGACCACCTCGTCGCCTACCTCCGCGTGCTCACCGGCGGCCGGCGCCCGTTCGACGAGCCGTTCGCCCGCGAGCTTGTCCGCCGGGACATGGAGCGGGCCCGGAACTACCCGGCGGTCCAGAACCACGAGCTGCTCGAGGGCGCGAGGCCCAGCCGGGCCGTCTCGGCCATCTCCGCGCCGACGCTCGTCGTCCACGGCACCGCCGACCCGATGTTCCCGCCCGCCCACGGCGAGGCGCTGGCGAGCGCGATCCCGGGCGCGCGGCTGCTGCTGCTCGACGACGCCGGGCACGGGGTCGAGCCCGCCGACTGGGAGACGCTCGCCGGGGCGATCGCCGACCACACCGCCGGCTAGCCGGAGAGCTCGTAGACGTACGCCTCGAGCACGAGCCCGCCGGGCGTGTGGAAGTCGCGCCCCGGCGTCCGCGCGAAGCCGAGGCTCCGGTAGAGGGCGTGCGCCGCGGTCATCGCCCGGGTCGTGTGCAGCACGAGCCGTGAGCGCTCCGTCGCCCGCGCCCGCTCCAGGCAGGCCTGGGCGAGCATCCGGCCGACGCCGAGCCCCTGCGCCGCCGGGTCGACCGCGAGCATCCGCATGCCCGACTCGTCGGCCCCCTCGAACTCGGCCAGCGGGCCGAGCCCGGGGACGAACGTGACGGCGCCCACGATGCGCCCGTCCGGTGCGGCGGCGACGAGCACCTCGGCGGTCTCGACCCGCGCGGCGACGTCGCGCATCTCCGCCTCGTAGCGCGGCCCCGGCGAGAACCCCTCGATCGACGCGTAGGCGGCGACCGTGATGTCGCCCGCCGCCTCGTAGTCCTCGGGGCGGGCCGGCCGCACCAGAACGTCCGCCGGCATCGCGGCACCCTACACTGAGGCCGTGGGACGCACGTACAAGGCCGACGCGGTCGTGCTGCGCTCGCTCCGCTTCGGCGAGGCGGACCGCGTGCTCCACCTCTACACCGCCGAGCGCGGGCGCGTCAACGCCATCGCCAAGGGGGTGCGCAAGACGACCTCGCGGTTCGGCGGCCGGCTCGAGCCGCTGACGCACGCCCAGCTCCTGCTCCACGAGGGCCGCGGCGAGCTGCACACCATCTCCGGCGCCGACATCGTCACGGCCCACGCGGGCGTGCGCGGGGCGCCGTACGCGCTGGCGGTGGCCCAGATCGGCTCAGAGGCGGTGCTGAAGCTGTTTCCGGAGCCCGAGCCGCACCCGCGCGTCTTCGAGGGGCTCGTGCGGTTCCTCGACCTGCTCGAGCGCGGGATCGACCCCGGGCCGGACCCGGTGCTCGAGGCGGCCGGCCTCGGCTTCCAGCTGAAGCTCCTGGCGCTCGCCGGCTACCTGCCGCATCTGGAGTCGTGCGCCGGCTGCGGTGCCCCGGGGCCGCTGGTCGGCTACTCGGCGGCCTCCGGGGGCGCCGTCTGCGAACGCTGCACGGTCGAGGACGGCGCGTTCGTGCTGCGCCCGGGGAGCCTCGAGGCCGTCGCCGCGCTCGTCGAGCGCCCGCTCGTCGCCGGGGCGCTGCCGCGGCCGGCCGCCGCCGACGCCGTCCGCGTGGTCGAGACGACCTACGAGCACCATGGCGGCTTCCGCCTGCGCACGCTGCACGCGTAGCCGACGCCTGCGCTCCTGATAGCTTCCGCCTCTGATGGCGGCGACCTTCCAGGGGATGATCTCGGCCCTTCAGGCCTTCTGGGAGGAGCAGGGCTGCGTCATCGTGCAGCCGTACCACACCGAGGTCGGCGCGGGCACCTCGAACCCGGCGACGCTGCTTCGCGTGCTCGGCCCCGAGCCGTGGCGGGCGGCCTACGTGGAGCCCTCCATCCGGCCCGACGACGGCCGGTACGCCGAGAGCCCGTACCGCTTCCAGGAGCACTACCAGTACCAGGTGATCCTGAAGCCCGCGCCCGACGACGTCCAGGAGGTCTACCTCGACTCGCTGCGGGCGATCGGCATCCCGATCGAGCAGCACGACGTG
>JAICSU010000303.1 GCA_025936735.1 Amnibacterium sp. | reverse complement strand
GTGCCGGGCCCGCGCGTGGTCGCCGCGGTGCCCCAGGCGCGGCCCGCCCCCCGCGCGCCCCGCTCTCATTGTGTGTGCCCACGGCTGGCGTGCTGGGCGCGCTAAAGACCGAAAGATGGGCCAACCCTCGGCGCTTAGGTTCGGAGGGTGACCGACACGAGTCTCCGCGCGGTCCTCGCCGGCGACCGGGGCCGGCTGCTCGTCGGCCTGCTGTTCGCCGAGTTCGGCACCGCGATCCAGGCGGTGGCGGAGGCGGCGGTGCTTCCGCTCGCGTCGCGCGAGCTCCACGGCGCGTCCCTGTACGGAGCGACCGTCGCCGGGCCGGCGCTCAGCGCCATCCTCTTCGCGATCCTCGGCCCCTCGCTCACGCGGCGCCTCGGACCGCGCGGCGTGCTCCTCTGGTCCACCGTCGTGTACCTCGGCGGCGTGCTGCTCGCCGTGCTCGCGCCGGTGATGGCGTTCGTGCTCGCCGGGCGGATCCTCCAGGGCGCCGCAGCCGGGCTGCTCTCGGCGTTCGGGCTGAACGCGGTCGGCGCGCTGTACGAGGACAGCATCCGTCCCCGCGTCGTCGCCACGTTCTCGGTCGTCTGGCTGCTGCCGTCGGTCGTCGGCCCGGCCGCGAACGCCGTCGTCGCGAGCCTCGCCGGATGGCGCTGGGCGATGGCGTGGCCGGCCGTGCTCGTGATCGCGGCCCGCTTCGTGATCGGGCGCCGCGCGACGCTGCTGCCCCGCCAGGAGCGCAGCGCCGCCGCGCCCGTCGTCTCGGGCGTCGTGGTCCTGGTCGCCCTCGCCCTCGCGGCAGCGGCGCCCGGCCTGCCCGCCGCGCTGCGCGTCCCGGTCTGGGCCGCGGCGCTCGTCGCGGCCGGGGCGGCGGGGTTCGCGGTCGTCCGCCGCCTCACGAGCGGGAACGGAAGGCGGATGCTCGGCATCGGCGTCTTCGCCGGCGTGCTCATCACCTACTTCGGCGGCGAGGCGCTGCTGCCCCTCGGCCTGATCGAGGTCGCGGGAGTCGGCGTGACGGGCGCGAGCATCGCCTTCGCCGCCGGAGCCGTCAGCTGGTCGGTCGCAGGCCTCCGGCCGGCGGGTCCGGGGCTCCGGCCCCTCGCGGCGCGGATCAGCGCCGCCCTCATCGCGGGCGCCGCCGTGGTGCTCGCCGCCGCGACGCTCCCGGCACTCACCGGCGGCGTCGTGCTCGCCCTCGCGGTGCTCGCCTGGGGGTCCGCGGGCGCCGGGATGGGGACCACCTGGCCGATCCTCTCGGCCGCGGCGTTCGACACGGCCGAGCAGCGCGAGATCCCCGCCATCTCCGCCGCCGTCGCGTTCGTCCAGGCCGCGGGCGGTGCCGCCGCATCCCTCCTCGGGGGAGGGTTCTACTCCGTCACGGCGCGGGCGCTGCCGACGGCCACGGGCGTCGGCGGAGGTTTCGTCCTCGTCGCGCTGGTCGGCGTCGTGACCGTCGGCGCGGCGGTCGCCCAGGCGCGCATCGTGCGGGCCCCCGCCGGTGCTCGGCGGGTCAGGCGCTGAGCTGCTCCAGGAGGTCGGCCCCGTCCGCGGCGCCGGCGTACTCGACGATCCGCCCGCCGACGACCCGGTAGAAGCCGAACTCGGCCCAGTTCACGTGCCGCCCGGTCGGCTCCACGCCGAGGTGCGCGCCCCGGTGGGTGCCGCGGGCGCGCAGGTGCGCGGCGATCCGGTCGTCCTCGACGACGAGGCGGATCCGCTTCCACTGCACGTCGGGGAAGGCTCTGAAGAGGGCTGCGAGGTCCGCCAGCCACGCCGCCGTCCCCCGGGGGCGCCCCTGCCGCCGCACCTCGGGAGCGACCAGCTCCCCGATGCGACCGAGGTCGTGCCGGTTTTCCCCACCGGGCACGGCCGTCACGCGGCTTCGCCGCGGCGCCGGTACCGGCCGGCGTGGGCCCACGCGTCGAGGTAGCCGTCGTACCAGGCTCG
>JAICSU010000145.1 GCA_025936735.1 Amnibacterium sp. | reverse complement strand
GCTGCTGCTGCGCCGCCCGCCGGGGCGCGAGGCCTACCCCGGCGACGTGTTCTACCTGCACTCCCGCCTGCTGGAGCGCTGCGCGAAGCTCTCCGACGAGCTCGGCGGCGGTTCGATGACGGGCCTGCCGCTCATCGAGACCCAGGCGAACGACGTGTCGGCGTACATCCCGACAAACGTGATCTCGATCACGGACGGCCAGATCTTCCTGCAGTCGGACCTCTTCAACGCGAACCAGCGCCCGGCCGTCGACGTCGGCATCTCGGTGTCGCGGGTGGGCGGCGACGCGCAGGTGAAGAGCATCAAGAAGGTCTCCGGCACGCTGAAGCTCGAGCTCGCGCAGTACCGCTCGCTCGAGGCGTTCGCGATGTTCGCCTCCGACCTCGACGCCGCCAGCCGCCGTCAGCTCGCCCGTGGAGCCCGGCTCACCGAGCTGCTGCGCCAGCCGCAGTACTCGCCGTACCCCGTCGAGGACCAGGTGGTCTCCATCTGGGCCGGCACGAACGGCAAGCTCGACGAGGTCCCGGTCGAGGACGTGCTGCGGTTCGAGCGGGAGCTGCTCGACTACCTGAAGCACAACACCGAGATCCTCACCCGGCTGCGGGAGACGAACGTCCTCGACGACGACACCGTCGCGGCGCTCTCGGACGCCGTCGACGAGTTCAAGAAGCAGTTCACCACCGGTGAGGGCAAGCCGCTCGCCTCCGCCGGCAAGGAGTCCTTCGAGGCCGCCGACCGCGACGAGGTCGAGCAGGCCCGGATCCAGAAGAACCCGAGGTAGCCCTCGTGCCAGCACAGGTCCGGGCCTACCGGGCGCGCATCCGCTCCGCGCAGACGACGAAGAAGATCACCCGCGCGATGGAGCTGATCTCCGCGTCCCGGATCGCGAAGGCGCAGCAGCGCGTCGCGGCGAGCCTCCCGTACGCCCGCGCGGTCACGCGCGCCGTCTCGGCGGTCGCCACGTACACGAACGTGGACCACGTGCTGACGCGGGAGAAGGAGAACCCCCGGCGCGCCGCGATCGTGGTCTTCACCTCGGACCGGGGCCTCGCCGGCGCATTCAACTCCAACGTGCTGCGCAAGAGCGAGGAGCTCGCCGAGCTCCTGCACAGCGAGGGCAAGGAGGTCGTCTCCTACCTCGTCGGGCGCAAGGCGGTCGGCTACTACCGCTTCCGCCGCCGCGAGTACGTGCGCGAGTGGGTCGGCGGCACCGACAGTCCCGACGTGGAGACGGCGCGCGAGATCGCGGAGGCGGTCGTGGCGCACTTCATCCAGGACACCGACGAGGGCGGGGTGGACGAGATCCACATCGTCTTCAACCGCTTCGTGAGCATGCTCACCCAGACCCCGGAGATGCTGCGCCTGCTGCCGCTCGAGGTCGTGGAGGGCGTCGAGGAGCCGGGCGAGCGGACCGCCCTGCCGCTCTACGAGTTCGAGCCCGACGCGGCCGACGTGCTCGACGCGCTGCTGCCCGTCTACATCGAGTCCCGCATCTACTCGGCGATGCTCGAGTCAGCGGCCAGCAAGCACGCGGCGACGCAGCGTGCCATGAAGGCGGCGAGCGACAACGCCGACGCCCTCATCAGGGAGTACACGCGCCTCGCGAACAACGCGCGGCAGCAGGAGATCACCCAGCAGATCGCCGAGATCGTCGGTGGCGCGGACGCGCTCGCCGGCTGAGGCAGAACAGGAACAGCGAACAGCCATGAGCTCAGCAGTCGCCGTGGAGACCCACCGGCACTCGGGAGAGGTCGGCGTCGGCCGTGTGGCGCGGGTCACCGGCCCCGTCGTCGACATCGAGTTCCCCCACGACTCGATCCCCGAGATCTACAACGCCCTCACCACCACGATCGCCATCGGGGACCAGTCGACCGAGATCACCCTCGAGGTCGCTCAGCACCTCGGGGACGACCTCGTGCGCGCGATCGCCCTGAAGCCGACCGACGGGATGGTCCGCGGACAGGAGGTGCGCGACACGGGTGCCGCGATCTCCGTGCCGGTGGGGGACGTCACCAAGGGCCACGTGTTCAACGTGATCGGCGAGGTGCTCAACCTCCAGGAGGGCGAGAAGCTCGAGATCACCGAGCGCTGGCCGATCCACCGCAAGCCCCCGGCCTTCGACCAGCTCGAGTCGAAGACGCAGCTGTTCGAGACCGGCATCAAGGTCATCGACCTGCTCACCCCCTACGTGCAGGGCGGCAAGATCGGCCTGTTCGGGGGTGCGGGCGTCGGCAAGACGGTCCTCATCCAGGAGATGATCTACCGCGTCGCGGCGAACCACGGCGGTGTGTCCGTCTTCGCGGGCGTCGGTGAGCGCACCCGCGAGGGCAACGACCTCATCGGCGAGATGGAGGAGGCGGGCGTCTTCGACAAGACCGCCCTCGTCTTCGGCCAGATGGACGAGCCGCCCGGGACGCGCCTCCGCGTCGCCCTCTCGGCGCTGACGATGGCGGAGTACTTCCGCGACGTGCAGAACCAGGACGTGCTGCTCTTCATCGACAACATCTTCCGGTTCACCCAGGCGGGTTCCGAGGTGTCCACCCTGCTCGGCCGCATGCCGTCGGCGGTGGGCTACCAGCCGAACCTCGCGGACGAGATGGGCGTGCTCCAGGAGCGGATCACGTCGACGCGCGGCCACTCGATCACCTCGCTGCAGGCGATCTACGTGCCCGCGGACGACTACACCGACCCGGCTCCCGCCACCACGTTCGCGCACCTCGACGCGACGACCGAGCTCTCCCGGGAGATCGCGTCCCGCGGCCTGTACCCGGCCGTCGACCCGCTGGCCTCGACCTCCCGGATCCTCGACCCGCGGTACCTGGGCGAGGACCACTACCGGGTGGCGACGAGCGTGAAGGCGATCCTGCAGAAGAACAAGGAGCTGCAGGAGATCATCGCGATCCTCGGCGTCGACGAGCTGTCGGAGGAGGACAAGATCACGGTGTCGCGCGCGCGCCGGATCCAGCAGTTCCTCTCGCAGAACACGTACATGGCGACGAAGTTCACCGGCGTGGAGGGCTCGACCGTCCCGCTGAAGGAGACGGTGGAGTCGTTCGACGCCATCGTCAAGGGCGAGTTCGACGACGTCGCGGAGCAGGCGTTCTTCAACGTCGGCTCCATCTCCGACGTCGAGGAGAAGTGGGCGCAGATCCAGAAGGAGAACCGCTAGGCCATGGCGGACCTCGAGGTCACCGTCGTCTCGGCGGACGAGCAGATCTGGGCCGGCCGGGCGCAGATGGTCGTCGCCCGCACCCTCGTGGGCGAGATCGGCCTGCTCGCGGGCCACACGCCCGTGCTCGGCATCCTCGCCCCCGGCGAGGTACGCATCCACACCAGCGACGGCGGCCGGGTCACGGCCAAGGCCGACGACGGGTTCATCTCGCTGCAGAACGACGTGGTGACGATCGCCGCCCGGTCCGCCGAGCTGGTCAGATAGCTAAGTGAAGCTGCTGCTGCCGCCGTCCGAGTCGAAGTCGGACGGCGGCACGGGCCGCTTCGCGCTCGGGCGCCTCAGCCGTCCCGCGCTGAACCCGGCCAGGTCGGCGGTGGTCGAGGCCCTCGTCACCCTCTCCCGCGATCCGGTCGCCGCGGCGCGCGTGCTGCACCTCGGCCCGAAGCAGGCGGGGGAGCTGGAGCGCAACGCGCATCTCCGCCGCGCTCCGGTGCTGCCGGCCGCGCTGCGCTACTCCGGCGTCGTGTACGACGCCCTCGGCGCCGCCACCCTGCCCGCCGCGGCCCGGGCGTGGCTCGACGGCAACGTGCTCATCGCGTCGGCGCTCCTCGGGCTCGTCGCGCCCGACGACCCCATCCCCGCCTACCGACTGTCCGGCGGCAGCGCCCTGCCGGGGCTGCCGCTGAAGCGGCACTGGGCCGAACCGCTGCGGCGCGCGCTCGCCCGCGAGCGGGACTGGGTGCTCGACGCCCGGTCCGCGACCTACGTCGCGCTCGGGCCCGCCCCCGAAGGCAGCGCCGTGCTGCACGTCGAGGACGCCGCGTCGGGGCGGGCGCTGAACCACTTCAACAAGCACGCGAAGGGCGACCTCGCGCGGCGGCTCGCCCTCGCCGCTCCCGACCTGCGCTCGCGCGACGACCTGCTCGCCTGGGCGCCGGCCGCGGGCCTGTCCATGGCGCCGCGCGGGGCCGACGACGTCGTGCTGGTCGTCCCCGCGGCCGAGCCGGCGGCCGGGCCCCGCTAGCCTCGGACCGTGGTGAGGATGTCGGAGACGCGCGCGCTCGAGGCGGTGGAGCGGGCGCTGGAGCTCGCGCCGATCATCGACGGGCACAACGACTGGGCCTGGGAGACGCGGATCACCCGCGGGGGCACGGTCGAGGGGCTGGAGGGGCCCCTGCCGGGCGACACCGACCTGCTGCGCCTGCGCCGCGGCCGGGTCGGCGGCCAGTTCTGGAGCGTCTTCGTCGAGGACGAGGGCCGCGGCGCGGACGCCGTCGCGCAGACCCTCGAGCAGATCGACTGGGTGCACCGCATGGCGGAGGCGTACCCCCAGGACTTCCTGCTCGCCCGGTCGGCGGCCGACGTCGAGACGGCTCGGGCGACCGGGCGCATCGCCTCGTTCCTCGGAGCGGAGGGCGCGCACAGCCTCGACGACTCGCCCGCGGTGCTCCGGATGCTCGCCGCGCTCGGCGTCCGGTACCTGACGCTGACCCACAACCGGAACTCGCCGTGGGCGGATTCGGCGACCGATGAGCCCCGGCACGGCGGTCTCGCCGACCGGGGCCGCGCCATGGTGCGCGAGCTCAACCGGCTGGGCGTGCTCGTCGACCTCTCGCACGTGTCGGCCGAGACGATGCACGCCGCGCTGGACATCACCGACTCGCCCGTGATCTTCAGCCACAGCAGCTGCCGGGCGCTCACCGACCATCCGCGCAACGTGCCGGACGACGTGCTCGTGAGGCTCGCGGGCAACGGCGGCGTGATCATGATCGCCTTCGTGCCCCAGTTCGTCGACGAGGAGTACCGGCGCTGGTTCGACGGCGACCGGCTCGACGACCCGCCGCTCGTGCCGATGTCCCGGGTGGCGGACCACATCGAGCACGCCAGGGAGACCGCCGGGGTGCGGCACATCGGGCTCGGCGGCGACTTCGACGGCACGGACGAGTTCCCCGAGGGGCTGTCCGGCGTCGACGGGTATCCCGACCTCCTCGCCGAGCTCGCCCGCCGCGGGTGGAGCGCCGCCGACCTCGCCGCTCTGGCCGGCGGCAACGTGCTGCGGGTGCTGCGGGCGACGGACGCCCGCTTCGCCGGTGCGCGCACGCCCACGGACCTGCCGCGGTGACCTCGACGCGCCCGTCATGAAGCGCGAGTGACCTGCGCGCACCTCTAGCCTTGATGTCCCTGCACCTGTCCTTCTTGAGGAGACGCATGACCCGCGTACCCGTCCGTCCCGCGGCGCTCGGCGCCACGGCCCTCGCCGCCGCGCTGGTCCTCGCCGGCTGCTCCGCCGGCGGTGGCTCGTCCACGAGCAGCGGTGGCTCGAACAAGACCCTCGTGGTCGACAACACGTTCGACCTGAAGACGTCCGACCCCGCCCGGGCCTTCGAGCTCACCGGCTCGATCGTCGACAAGGCCATCTACGAGACCGCGCTCACCTTCCAGGGGAGCGACACCACGAAGCCGCTCCCGCAGCTCACCACGTTCTCGGAGTCGCCGGACAACAAGGTGCTGACGCTCACGCTGAACGGCAAGCACCGGTTCTCGTCGGGCAACCCCGTCACCATCGACGACATCGTCTGGTCCTACAAGCGGGTGCAGGCGATCGCCGGAAACCCGTCGTTCCTGCTGACCGACCAGTCGACCGGCAAGAACCTCGACATCGCCAAGACGTCGGCGACCACGATGACGATCACCGACCCGAACCCGAACCCGGCGCTGCCCTTCATCCTCCCGAACCCGTCCCTCGGCGTGCTCGACTCGAAGCTGGTCATGAAGCACGGCGGGACGACCACCAAGGACGACGGCGCCGAGCAGTACCTGAACGGCCACTCCGCGGGCTCCGGGCCCTACGAGCTCACCTCCTACAGCGCCACGACGAAGGTCGTCTTCGGTCCGAACCCGCACTACGTCGGCAGCAAGCCCGCCTACGGCCGGGTCGTGCTGCAGAACGTGACGGGCCCGTCCCAGAAGATCGACGTGCAGGGCAACTCCGCCCAGGTCGCGACGGGCCTGAACGCCCAGCAGGTGCAGGGCATCGGCTCGAGCCTCAAGGTGCTGAAGAGCACGTCGCCCGACGTCGGCTACATGTGGCTCAACCAGAACCCGGCGTACAGCGGCGGCATCACGAACAACCCCGACTTCATCACCGCGGTGCACAAGGGCCTGAACTACCAGGACATCCTCGCCGTCGCCGGCGCCGGGTCGAGCCAGCCGGGCGGCATGGTGCCCTCGCAGTTCCTCGGGTCCATCAAGCCGGACGCGACGAACACCTACGACGCCGCAGCGGCGAAGGCCGCCCTGACGAAGTCGGGCTACAAGGGCCAGACCCTCACCCTGTCCTACCCGACGGACGCGACGCTGTCCGGCGTCGAGTTCTCGACGCTCGCGCAGAAGGTGCAGTCGCAGCTCGAAGCGGTCGGCATCAAGGTGAAGCTCTCGGGCACCCCGATCTCCACGCTGCTCGACGCGTACCGCGCCGGCAAGCTGCAGGCCGGGATCATGTACTGGGGTCCCGACTTCCCGGATCCCTCCGACTACACGACGTTCAGCCCGGGTGAGGCGCTCGGCCTCCGTGCCGGCTGGGCCGCGTCCATGTCGCCGGAGGTCACGAAGGCGAAGCAGGCCGCTGAGGCCTCGACGGGGAGCGACCGTGCCGCCGCCTACGCGGCGTGGCAGCGCGCGGCGAACAAGGCCGGTGCCTTCGTGCCGCTGCTGCAGCCGGCCCGCTACATCGTGACGGCGGGATCGATCGACAAGGTGGAGCCGAACGCCGTGTGGACGGTGGATCTGGCCGCCATCAAGTGACGCAGCTCGACGAGCGTGCGGAGACGGGCGCCCCGGCGTCGCGCCCCGGCGGCCCCCACCCCACCCCCCCCGGCCGCACCATCCCCAACCGGGGCCGCGG
>JAICSU010000285.1 GCA_025936735.1 Amnibacterium sp. | reverse complement strand
GCCCGGCGGGATCCGTCCCACTCGACGATCCACGGTTGCATCGCCCGCAATCGGTGCAGCGCCTCGACGAGCTCGTCCTGGCTGAACGCGCCCCCCACCCAGGCGTACATCGCACCGACGACGTCCCGCTGGGCCTCGGTGGAGCGCAGGGCCGACGGTTCGACGGAGCCGGCGACGACGGCGTCCTCGAAGTCGTGCACCGAGTAGGCGATGTCGTCGGCGAGATCCATGACCTGGGCCTCGATGCAGCGGCGCTTGTCGGCGGCGCCCTGGCGCAGCCACGCGAACGCCTCGGCGTCCTCCGGGTAGTAGCCGAACTTGGCGCGACCGCTCGGGTCCCCGACGGCGTCGTCGGGCCCCCACGGGTACTTGCAGCTCGCGTCGAGGCTGGCGCGCGTGAGGTTCAGCCCGTAGGGCGAGCCGTCGGGCCCGAACACCTTCGGCTCGAGCCGGGTGAGCAACCGCAGGGACTGCGCGTTGCCCTCGAACCCGCCCACGTCGGCGGCCCATTCGGCGAGGGCGCGTTCGCCGTTGTGGCCGAACGGCGGATGCCCCAGGTCGTGCGCGAGGCAGGCCGTGTCGACGACGTCGGGAGCGAGCCCGAGGCTGCCGGCCAGCTCCCGGCCGACCTGCGCGACCTCCAGGGAATGGGTGAGCCGGTTGCGTGCGAAGTCCAGACCGATGGTCGGCGACAGCACCTGCGTCTTCGCGGCGAGCCGGCGGAGGGCGCTCGAGTGCAGCAGCCTCGCGCGGTCGCGTGCGAAGTCGCTGCGGCGGGACGAGTGCTTCTCGGGCAGCCAGCGCTCCCGATCGGAGGCGGAGTAGGACTGGTCGGCCGCGTGCTCCGGGTCAGCCACCGCTGGTGTCCAGCTCGGCGCCGGCGAGCGAGGTGCGGCCCTCCGCATCGAGGCTGCGGGAATCGAGCCACCGATCCGGCAGGGCGGGCGACTTCGGTGTGCCGGCCCGGCCCCGCTGGCCCTCCGCCGGCTCTCCCGGGTAGGGCTGGTCGGGGTCGAGGGTGCCGAGCAGGTCGTCGAGCTGCTGCAGCGACTCCACCTGGGCGAGGCTCGCGCGGGTGGCGCCGCCGACGCCGTAGCCCTTGAAGTACCAGGCGACGTGCTTGCGGATGTCGCGGCAGCCGCGGTGCTCGCCCCCGTCAGGATCGTCGCCGAAGAACTCGACGAGCAGCTCCGCGTGGCGGCGGAAGGCGGCGGCGACCTCGCCGAGGGTCGGACGATGGGGCCGATCGTCGCCCGCGCCGAACGCGGCCGCGAGATCGCCGAACAGCCAGGGGCGTCCGAGGCAGCCGCGGCCGACGACCACCCCGTCGCACCCCGTCTCCGCCATCATGCGGACCGCGTCGTCCGCGGACCAGATGTCGCCGTTGCCCAGGACCGGCACGCTCGTGACCGTCTGCTTGAGCTTCGTGATCGCCGACCAGTCGGCGGTGCCGGAGTAGAAGTCGGCCGCCGTGCGGGCGTGCAGCGCCACCGACGCCACGCCGGCGCCCTCGGCGATGCGGCCGGCCTCGAGGTAGGTGAGGTGGTCGGCGTCGATCCCCTTGCGCATCTTCACGGTGAGCGGCAGCGGCCCCGCTGCCCGTACCGCCCGCTCGACGATGTCGCGGAAGAGGTCGAGCTTCCAGGGCAGGGCCGCCCCTCCACCCTTGCGCGTGACCTTCGGCACGGGGCAGCCGAAGTTGAGGTCGACGTGGTCCGCACGGTCCTCGTCGCGGAGCATCCGCACGGCCTGCTCCACCGTGGCCGGGTCGACGCCGTACAGCTGCACCGAGCGGGTCGTCTCGCTCTCGTGGTGCGTGATCAGGCGCATCGACTCCCGAGTGCGCTCCACGAGGGCACGGCTCGTGATCATCTCGCTGACATAGAGCCCGGCGCCGTACTCGCGGCACAGCCGGCGGAACGCGGTGTTCGTGATGCCGGCCATGGGGGCGAGCACCACGGGCGCAGCGAGCCGCAAGGGCCCGATGGCGAGCGCGCGCTCGGGAGCGAGTGTGGTGGTCGGCATCCCCCTATTCTCCTCGACGGCGGCGACACGCCGCGGCGTCGGCGGGGCGCACCCGGTCAGCGGTCGGTCGGCGGGGCTGGGGAGGAATCGGCGGCCTGCTCCGAGCCGGCCCCCGGGACGAGGCACGCGTCGCCCTCGCACGCGGGCGCAGCCGCGCCGAGCAGGGTCAGGGGCGTCAGGGGGGCGGACCCGCTCATCCGACCGACTCCCGCTCCGCCGCGACCTGGCTCAACGCGCTCGCGAACACGTCCGGGTCCTG
>JAICSU010000263.1 GCA_025936735.1 Amnibacterium sp. | reverse complement strand
GGCTCGAGCCTCGTGCTGGCCGCCACCATGTCGAGGGCGAGCCGCACGAGCTCGGCGGTGGCGGGGGAGAGGGCCGCGGACGCGCGCCGCACGAGGGCGATCGTGTCGAACAGCGGATCGGCGAACGGCACGAACCGGACGCCCGGCGCCGCGGCCGTCCCCGCGACGGCCCGGGACACGAAGCTGTCGCCCACGCCGGCGGCGACGAGGCTGAGCGCGGACTCCACCTGCTCGACCTCCGCGACGGCGTCGAGCTCGACGCCCGCGAGCCGGGCGCGCTCCGCCAGCTGCCGCCGCGTGGGATCCCGCCAGCCGGAGTGGGCGTCGTAGAGCACGAGCGGGCGGGACGCGAGGTCCGTGATCGTGGGCGGCGCGGTGAGGTGGTCGGGGTTCGCGCTGGCGTAGAGCACCTCGTCCCGCTTCAGCGGCGTGACCCGGAGGCCCTCGTCGTCGATCGGGAGCACCACGAGGGCGGCCTCCAGCTCGCCGGCGCTCACCGCCGCCGCCACCTCGACCGAGTTGAGGCCGCCGAGCCGGAGGCGCACGTCCGGGTGCAGGCGGTGGAACTCGGTCACGAGCGTCTCGAGGGCGTAGTACTTGGCGTTGCGGAGGAGGCCGAAGGAGGCGGTGCCGCCCGACAGGGAGGTCACGGCACGCAGCACCCGATCCGCCTCGTCGGCGGCCGCGACCGTGCGTTCTGCGAGGGGCAGCAGGGCCGCGCCCGCGGCGGTGAGCACGAGCCGCCGGCCGCCCCGGACGAACAGCGTCGTTCCGTAGCCGTCCTCGAGCCGCCGGATGAACTCCGAGACCGACGGCTGAGCCATGTGCATCGCGGCCGCCGCGGCCGTGAAGGAGCCGAGCCGGACCGCGGCGAGGAACACGCGCAGCTGCACCAGGGTCATAGGAGAAACCTATGGCCGATGCTCAGGCGTCGCGGCGGCGCACCAGCACGAGGGCGGGGACCAGGGCCACGAGGATCCAGCCGACGAGCACGCCGAGGCCGCCCCACCCGTTCAGCACCACGTCCGCGGCGGCCGGTGCCGGCCCGCGCCCGCCCGGTCCGGAGACCGTGGCCGTGCCGCCGGGAGCGGCGAACGTGTGCAGCTGGGCGCCCGCCGCCGAAGGCAGCAGGGCGTTCACGTTCGCCAGCCAGGTGGCGTCGGTGAGCCCGATCGCGACCGCGAGCAGGATCGGCAGGACGAGCAGCAGGCCGATCGCGGCGGAGATCCCGCCGGCCGTGTTCCGCACGAGCGCCCCGATCGCGAAGGAGAGCACCGCGACGAGGGCGAGGTAGGCCGCGGAGCCGACGATCGGCATCCAGACCGCCGGATCGCCGAGGTGCGCCGAGATCCCGTGGCCGGCCAGGATGCCGACGGTCGCCACGAAGGTGAGGGCCACGGCGACGAGGCCGGTCACGAACATTGACACGGCGAGCACGACGAGCTTCGCGAGGACGGCCGGCAGCCGGCGCGGCACGGCCGTGAAGGTCGAGCGGATCATGCCGGTGCCGTACTCGCCGCTCACGACGAGCACGCCGAGCACCGCGGCGATCAGCTGCGTGAAGCTCGTGCCGACGGTGACCACGGCGACGAGGTCGCCGTCCTGCGCGGCCGTCGGCAGCGTCGTGCCGTCGCGGTTGATGAACGCGGAGATGAGCAGGCCGAACAGCACGGAGAGCGCGACGATCAGGGCCAGGCACCACCAGGTCGAGCGGAGGGTGCGGAGCTTGATCCACTCGGACCTCACGACGTGCAGGGTCGAGAGCCGGGCGTCGCCGACCCGGGAGGCGGGGGCAGCAGTGGTGGTGGTCATCGGACGGCCCCCTCGGTCTCGCGGTACTCCACGTCGTCCTGCGTGAGCGTGAGGTAGGCCTCCTCGAGGGAGGCGTGGACGGGCGTGAGCTCGTGCAGCGCCACACCGGCGGCCAGCGCCGCGTCGCCGATCTGCGCCGGGGTCGCTCCGATGACCTCCAGGGATCCGTCCTCGCCGCAGCGCACGGTGACGCCGGAACCGGCCACGGCGCGCTGAAGGCGGTCGCCGTCGGGCGTGCGCACCCGGACGATGCCCTGGGTGGCGCTCGCGACGACGTCGGCGATGGGCGCGTCGGCGAGGATCCGTCCCCGGCCGAGGACGATGAGGTGGTCCGCGGTCTGCGCCATCTCGCTCATCAGGTGCGACGACAGGAACACCGTGCGGCCCTCGGCGGCGAGGGACCGGGTGAGGTGCCGCACCCAGAGCACGCCCTCCGGGTCGAGGCCGTTCACCGGCTCATCGAGGATGAGCGTCTTCGGATCGCCGAGCAGTGCGACGGCCATGCCGAGCCGCTGGCCCATGCCGAGGGAGAACTTGCCGACCCGCTTGTTCGCGACGGCCGTGAGGCCCGTGAGGCCGAGCACCTCGTCGACGCGGGCGCGACCGATGCCGTGGGTGGCGGCGATCGCCCGCAGGTGGTTCGCGGCGGTGCGGCCGGGATGCACGGCACGGGCCTCCAGCAGCACGCCCACCTCGGCAAGCGGCGCGCGGTGCTCCGCGTACCGGGCGCCGTTGACGGTGGCGGTACCGGCGGTCGGTCGGTCGAGGCCGACGATCATCCGCATCGTCGTCGACTTGCCGGCGCCGTTCGGGCCGAGGAAGCCGGTGACGCGCCCCGGCGCGACCGTGAACGAGAGGTCCTGCACGGCCGTCACCGGACCGAAGTGCTTGGTCAGCCCCCGCACCTCGAGGACGCGACCGCGAGTCGCACCATCCACCCCGCCGAGCCT
>JAICSU010000025.1 GCA_025936735.1 Amnibacterium sp. | reverse complement strand
CGCACCCCCGCATCCGGGCCGCTTCGGGCACCGCGGGCGTCCGATGACGCCCGCCCGTGCCCGAAACCGCCCGCGTCGCCTCGGCGGGCTCCTCCCGGGATCGCGGCGCCGCCCTTCGCGCGGAATCATTGCCGGGGAGCGAGGGAGACCAGGATGGCCGAGCAGTCGAACGAATCCCGCACCGGCCCCGTGGTGGCGGTGCTCGGGCTGGGAGCGATGGGCCTGCCCATGGCCCGCCGGCTCGCCCTCGACTTCGAGGTGCACGGCTTCGACGTCGACCGTGACCGGCGGGCCCTCGCCGTCGACGCCGGCGCCACGGCTGCCCCCAGTGCCGTGGCGGCGGCCTCGGCCGCCGACATCGTGCTGGTGGCCGTCCGCAACGGCGAGCAGCTCGAGCAGGTGCTCCTCGGTCAGGACGGGGTCGCGCCCGCGATGCGCCGGGGTGCCCTCGTGATCCTCACGAGCACGGTGGGGGTCGCGGCGGTGCAGGGGATCGTCGAACCCCTCGCCGCGCTCGGCGTCCGGTTGGTCGACGCGCCGCTGTCCGGGGGACCCGCCCGCGCCGGGCAGGGCGATCTGCTGATCCTGGTGGGCGGCGATCCCGCCGACGTCGCCGGCGTGCGTCCGGTCCTCGACGCGCTCGGCTCGACCGTCACCGTGGTCGGGGACCGTCCGGGCGACGGGCAGGCGGTGAAGACGGTGAACCAGCTGCTCTGCGGGGTGCACATCGCGGCGGCGGCGGAGGCTCTGGCGCTCGCGGACGCGCTCGGGCTCGACGGTCCCGGGACCCTCGCCGCGCTCCAGGCCGGCGCCGCCGGTTCCTTCATGCTGGGCGACCGCGGCCCGCGGATGCTGCAGGCCTACGACGAGGGCGGCGCGGAGGTGCGGAGCCGGCTCGACATCTTCGTCAAGGACCTCGGCATCGTCGGGGACGCGACCCGGCGGCTCGGGCTGCCGTCGCCGGTGGCCGCAGCCGCCGAGCAGCTCTTCCTGCTGGGCCAGGCGCAGGGGCTGGGCGCCGCCGACGACTCGGCCGTCGTCCGGGTGGTCGCCCCGGAACGCCGCACGTGACCGGCCGCAGCCCCCGAGTCAGTACTCGTTCTTGATCACGAAGAACGATCCGCGGATGGTTCCCGCGAGCCTCGACTTCTGCCGAGCGAACTTGAACCGGCTCGCGAGCTCGTCCGGCACCTCCATCCCGTCGGAGAGCTTGAAGCCCACCGCGCGCTTCCCGCCGTCCGCGATCGTGTACATCACGTTGATGGACAGCCCGCTCTCGTAGAAGACGTAGGCCATCCGGATGCCGTCGACCTCGAAGGCGGTCGCCTCCAGCGGGCGCGACTCGATGACGAGGTCGCGTTCCTCCTTCAGGATGCGGTGCACCCACTCGATCGTCGACGCGGCCTCGGACGCCTGCTCGACGGTGAACGTGTGGTCGTACTTGTTCTTGAAGTACCGGGCCTCGTTGGCCCGGAGTCCCGCGAGGGCCGACGCGACGGGTGACGACTCGAGGCCGACCGTCGAGACGTCGGTGAAATCGACGGCGTAGGGCACGGGGCTGCCTCCGGAATGGTCGGGCGGGGCCGCGCAGCAGCGCGGAGGGGCATGTGCCGGAGGGTACCTGGCGTCCGCTCGGACCTGCACAGGGTGGGGACATCTGCACGCCGGCGCCGGCATGCAGGTGTCCCGAAGGCGTGCGGATGTGCCGGCGGCCGCCGCGTCAGATCCGCGTGCGCGCCACCAGCCCGCCGAGCACCGCGTGCAGGAGGGGCAGCGCCGACGCCGACATCAGCACGGTGCCCAGCACCTCGTCGGCCGGGCGGGCCAGCACGCCGCCGAGAAGCAGCGCCGAGAACAGGATCGCGGAGACGAAGCGGCCGGCGATGCGCTCCAGTGCGCGGATCCGCTGGTTGAGGACCGGGGTCTGCACCGCGACGTCCCCCTCCTCGAGGCGCGTGGCGAGGTCGTCGAGCCGGCGGGGGAGCCGCACCGCGAGCTCGGCGACCGACAGGGCCTCGCGCGCGACGGAGACGACGAGGCCCCCCTGCTCCTCGCGGAGGAGCTGGTCCGCGTACGGCTCCACGGCGTCCCAGATGTTGAAGTCCGGGTCGAGGGTGCTGCTGAGGCCGGAGGTCAACGACACCGCGCGGATGATGAGCAGGAAGTTCTCGGGCAGCTGGAACGGCAGCACGCGGAGCGCTTCGCCGAACTCGTCCGCGAACCGTCGCAGCTCGTTCGGGTCGAGGTTGCGCAGGCTGGTGATCGCGACGCCGCCGAAGCGGTCGAAGATCGCCGACATCGTCCGCTCGAGCGCTCTGGTGTCGGCCGTCGGGAGCAGCACCCCGAGGTCGCGCATGGTGGCGACGAGACGCCGGCCGTCGCGGGCCGCGACCGCGATGAGGAACTGCCGGAGGCGGCCTCGCAGCCCCTCCGGGACCTCGCCCATCATCCCGAAGTCGACGAACGTCAGCTCCCAGGGGGGTCCGTCGCCGTCGGGGCCGCGGGCGGCACCCGCGCCGAGCGGCGTGACGAAGAGGTTGCCCGGATGCGCGTCGGCGTGGAAGAAGCCGTGCAGGAACAGCTGGTCGAACATCACCGTCACGAACCGGTCCGCGACGGCCGAGGGGTCGATCCCGGCCGCCCGGATCGCGTCGAGGTCGTTGATCTTGATCGCGGAGACGTCCTCGAGGGTGAGCACGCGGCGGGTGGAGTGGTCCCAGGCGATGCCCGGCACCCGGATGCCCGGATCGCCCTCGAGCTGCTGGGCGAACCGTTCCGCGTTCTGCGCCTCGTGCAGGTAGTCGATCTCCTCGAGGCTCGTCTGGGCGAACTCCTCCGCGAGCGCGGGGGCGTTCACCCGCCGCGAGACGAGCCGGATGCGGCTCAGCCACCCCGCGACGCGCCGGAGGGCGGCCAGGTCGACGTCCACGATCATGTCGATCCGCGGTCGCTGCACCTTCACGACGACGTCGGTGAAGCCGGCGTCCGCGGCGGCATCGGGGGTCAGCCGTGCCCGGTGCGCCTGGCCGAGTGACGCGGCCGCGATCGGCACCGGGTCGAAGAAGGCGTAGGCCTGCTCGAGCGTCGTGCCGAGCTCGGCCTCCGCGAGGGCGCGGATGTCCGCGAAGTCCTCCGGCTGCACCTCGTCCTGAAGGTCCTGCAGCTCACGTGTGACCTCGGGGGGCAGCACGTCGAGGCGCGTCGAGAGGAACTGGCCGACCTTGATCATCAGGCCGCCGAGCTCGGTCGCCAGGACGAAGAACGCCTGCGCCGAGCGGCGCCACCGCCGGGTGCGGCCGCGCGCCCCCAGCGCGGCGAGCCCGATGCGGGGCAGGACGAGCTCGAACCACCAGTTCTCGGCGAGGTGGCGGATCGCGAATCGCAGGATCCGCCGGTAGCGCGCGCGGCCGCGCCGGTCATAGGCCATCGGTCCGCCTCGGTTCCGTCCTGCTCGTAGGTACGCCGGTCAACGGCGGCTGGATCTCGAGTATCGCCCTCGCCCGCGATGGCGGCGCGTCTCAGTTCCCGACCACCAGCGAGAGGACGAGGGCGACCGCCGCGACCGCCGCGATCGTCCCGGCGAGGAGGGCGATGAGCAGGCCGCCGGGCAGCGGGACGCCACCCGCGACGGCGGCCCGTACCCGCCGGACTCGTGCCGCGCCGGCGGCCCAGAGAGCGGCGGCCAGGAGGAGACCGCCGATGCCGATCGCGAGCGACCAGGGGCCGAGCAGCCCGGGGAGCAGCCTCAGCGCGAGCGCCGCGCCCACGACGAGCGCCAGCGTGCTCCGGCGCCAGGCGAGCGCCGTGCGTTCGGGTTGCAGTCCGGGGCCGGGGAGCTGCGGATCCGTCACCGGAGCAGCACGCCGATCGTGAGCAGGACGGCGACGAGCGTGACGCCCGCCGCCAGCACGGCCGAGACGGGCGAGCCCGGCAGCGAGCGCCGTTCGCGCATGGCGCGCTCGGTCCGGGCCCACCCGGACCATGCCAGCAGCGGGATCGCGAGGCCGAGCACGAGCAGCAGGAGCGCCGCGGCATGGCGCACCGTCGGCTCGAGCGGGAGGCTGACCGCCTCCAGGGCCACCCCGCCGGCGATCAGGGCGAGCGCCGTGCGCGTCCAGGCGAGGAAGGTGCGCTCGTTGGCCAGCGTGAACCGTGCGTCCGGCTCGTCGCCGTGGTCGTACACCCAGCGGGGGAAGCGGTGGGTCATGGCGCCATCCTCCCGGCATCCCGAGCCGGCCGACCGGCCGGCCGAGTCATCCGAGCACGGCGGGCAGGGCCAGCAGGACCGCGGGCACGACGACGAGCGCGACGGAGCCGAGCACGACGAGCCGCCGGATCGCCGCGGGCAGGGGGGCCGGTGGGGCGATGAGCCGGGCGACCCGGCGGGCGACCGAGGTCGCGTCCGCGCTCGGTGTCCTGGCATCCGGATCCCCGGGGACGCCCGTCGCGACGCCGCCGCTCGCGACCGCCTCGATCGCCCGGGCGAGCACCGCGTCCGGCACGAGGCGGCGCGCCTGGTCGTCGGCCAGCATCTCGACGAGCAGGCCGACCTCGTCCTGAGCGCGGTTCGCGACCGGGAACCAGGGCAGCGCGATCCGCCACGCACGGAAGGCGACGAGGACGAGGTTGTGGTGCTGCGCCACGTGGGCCCGCTCGTGCCCGGCGACGGCATCGACCTCCTGCGGGGACAGCAGGTCGAGCAGGCCGGCGGAGAGCACGGTCACCGACTTGGCGGTGCCGGGCAGGCAGTAGGCGACCGGGGCGGGGCTGTCGATGAGGCGCGTCGCCGGCAGGTCCGGCAGCGGCGTGCTGAGCAGCAGAACCAGGTCGAGGTGCCGCTGCCTCTGCCGCTGCGCCCGGACGGCCGTGAACGCGAGGTTGCCGGCGAGGTGCGCGCCGAGCAGCACCGCCGCGGACACCCCGAACAGGGCGGGCACGGTCGTGCCGGACGGCAGCCGGCCCGCGGCCGTGGCGCGGGCGAAGGCGGCGCCGGCGGCGAGCAGGTGCGGCCCGAACGGCGCGAGTCCGGCGGTGAGCAGGGCGCCGAGCAGGGACAGCACGCCCGCCAGGGCGATCGACTGCCAGACGACGAGCGCGAGACCGGGGGACGCGTCCGGCCACGCCGCGCGCACGAGGACGAGCGGCACCGGCCAGGCGAGCGCCACGGCGAGCGCGGCGAGCAGCGCCGAGGCGGCGAGCACGGCTCAGTCGGCGCCGAGCAGGCGCTTCAGCGCCGCGGTCTCGTCCGGGCCGGCGAGCGTCACGAAGCGGGCGAGCGCCGCCTGGCGGTCGGGGGCGGCGCCGAGCGCCTCGTGCATGAGGTCCGCGACGAACTCGTCCCGGCTCTTCAGCGGAATGAAGACGTGGGGGCGGAGCCCCCGTTCCCGGCGGACGAAGTGCTTCCGCTCGAGCCGCGTGAGCACCGTGAGCACCGTCGTGATGGCGAGCGAGCGCTCGCTGCCGGCGTTCAGCGCGTCGCGCACCTCGTTCGCGGTGAGCGGCCCGGATGCGTCCCACAGCCGCTCGAGCGCCGAGCGCTCCAGATCGCCGAGCGTCGCCATCCGTCCTCCCGGAACTGTTCTACGGCTCGTAGAATTCGGAGTACTCTACGAGTCGTAGAAATCATCGCACGCCGAAGGGCGGGAAAGGGGCGTCCGGGTGGATCCCCTCCTGATCGCACGCTGGCAGTTCGGCATCACGACCGTCTACCACTTCCTGCTCGTGCCGCTCACGATCGGGCTCGGGCCGGTCGTCCTGTTCCTGCACTGGCGGTGGGTGCGCACCGGCGACGACCGCTGGTACCGCGCCACCCGCTTCTGGGGGAAGCTCTACCTGATCAACTTCATCATGGGCGTGGCCACGGGCATCGTCCAGGAGTTCCAGTTCGGGCTCGCCTGGAGCGAGTACAGCCGCTTCGTCGGTGACGTCTTCGGTGCCCCGCTCGCCATGGAGTCGCTGCTCGCGTTCTTCGCCGAGTCCACCTTCCTGGGACTGTGGATCTTCGGCTGGGGGCGGCTCCCGAAGCCCCTGCACCTCGCCACCCTGGCGGCCGCGATCGCGGGGTCGGTCGCCTCCGCGTACTTCATCCTCGCCGCGAACTCGTGGATGCAGCACCCCGTCGGCATCCGGCTCGAGCACGGCCGCCCCGTCATGACCGACGTGTGGGCCGTCCTCACCAACAACACGGCCGAGCTGGCCTTCGCGCACACCATCACGGGCTCCCTCGCCGTCGCCGGATCGTTCCTGCTCGGCATCGCCTGGTACCAGCTGTGGCAGCGCCGGCGGGACGGCATCGACGCGGTCGGCGCCGACGGCCGCGTGGTCGTGGGGGAGGACCCGTCGATCCCCGGCCGGGACCGGCTGGACCACCGCGTGTGGATCACCTCGCTCCGGGTCGGCGCCGCCGTCGCGGTCGTCGCGTTCGCCGCGGTCGCGATCACGGGGGATGCGCAGGGCAAGCTCATGTTCGTCCAGCAGCCGATGAAGATGGCCGCCGCCGAGGCCGCCTGCCACACCGGCACCAGCTTCTCGATCATCACGATCGGGGACCCGGGCTCCACGGACTGCTCCGGCATCGTCTACGAGCTCGAGGTGCCCGGCGTGCTCTCCTTCCTCGCGAAGGGCGACTTCACGACCCCGGTGAAGGGCGTCGACGAGCTGCTGCCGCAGTACGAGGCGAAGTACGGCACGACCCTGCCGGACCGGGCGATCTACGGCGCCCGGGCGGGCGAGCGGATCGACTACGTGCCGATCATGCCGGTCACCTACTGGGGGTTCCGCATCATGATCGGCTTCGGCGCGCTCGCCGCCTTCGCCGCGGCCGTCGCCCTCTGGCTGACCCGCAAGGGCACCGTCCCGGCGTCGAAGCGGCTGATGCAGCTCGCGGTGCTCGGCATCCTCGCCCCCTTCGGGGCGAACGCCGCCGGCTGGATCTTCACCGAGATGGGCCGCCAGCCGTTCGTGGTGGCTCCCAACCCGACGCCCGGCGGCGTGGACGGGGTGTACATGTTCACCGCCGCGGCCGTCTCACCCGGGGTCAGCGCCGGCGAGCTGCTCACCTCGCTCGTGCTGCTCGGCCTCGTCTACCTCGTGCTGCTCGTCGTCGAGGTGCTCCTCCTCACCCGGTTCGTCCGCGGCGGGACCGCGAGCGCGGTGCCGGAGCTCGCCGAGGCCCACCCCGACGAGGAGGACGCCGCCCGCCGCGACGACGTGCTCGCCTTCGCCTACTAGCCGGAACGGATCCGCTCGTGTCCCCCCTCGCCGTCACCTGGTTCGTGCTCATCGCCGTCCTCTGGACCGGATACCTCTTCCTCGAGGGCTTCGACCTCGGGGTGGGGATGCACATGCTCGTCTCCGCTCGCGACGAGCGGGAGCGCCGCCTCATGCTGAACACGATCGGCCCGGTCTGGGACGGCAACGAGGTGTGGCTGATCACCGCGGGCGGCGCGATGTTCGCCGCATTCCCGTACTGGTATGCGTCGCTCCTCTCGGCGCTCTACCTCCCGCTCGTGGTGGTGCTCGTCGGGCTCATCCTCCGCGCGGTCTCGATCGAGTTCGCCGGCAAGGGAAGGACCGCGACCTGGCGCCGCTGCTGGGACACCTTGATGGGGCTCGGCTCCCTGGTCGCCGCGTTCGGGATCGGGGCCGCGCTCGGCCTCACCACGACCGGGCTGCCGCTCGACGCGAACGGCGACCGGGTCGGCGGCCCGATGGCGTGGTTCTCGCCCGCCGCGGTGCTCGGCGGCCTCGCGGTGGTGGGGTTCTGCCTCGCCCACGCCTCGACCTTCCTCGCGCTCAAGACCGACGGGCCGGTGCGGCTCCGGATGCGCCGGTTCAGCGCCGTCGCAGCACCGGTCGCCCTGCTCCCGATCGTCGCGTGGGTGCTCGTGGTGCAGGCGCGGTCCGGTGGGCCGGTCGGCTGGGCGCTCGTCGCCGTCGCCGCCGCCGGGGGCATCGGCGGGGCGCACGCCGCGCGGCGCGCTCGGGAGGGCCGCGCGTTCCTGGGCTACGGGCTGCTTCTCGTTGCGGGGGTCGCGGCGATCTTCACCGACGTGTTCCCGGTGGTGCTGCCGTCCACCCTCGATCACGCCTGGGACCTCACGGTCGGCAACGCCAGCGCCTCGCCCTACTCGCTGGCGGTCATGTCGGCCGTGGCGGCGTTCGGGGTACCGCTCGTGGTGGCGTACCAGGCCTGGACCTACTGGGTGTTCCGGAAGCGGCTCGCCCCGGAGACGATCCCGGCGCCGCACGACTTCGTCCCGGCCGTGCGGGCCCGATGAACGGCCGGCCGTCGCCCATGGCGGTGCTCGGACGCATCCGGCCCGCCGCTCGTGCGGCGCTCGTCCTGCTCGGCATCGCGCGGGGCGTCGGGCTCGTGCTCACCGCGGACGGGCTCGCCACGGCGATCGGAACGGCGAGCGCGGGCTCACTGGGGACGGCCGGACCGCTCGAGGCCGCCCTGGGAGTCGCCGTGCGGGCCGGGGCCGTCTGGGCGACGACGGCGGTGACCGCCGGCGCCGCCGCCGGGGTCAAGGACGACCTGCGCCGCCGCCTGCTCGCCGCCCTGCTGCCCGGTCGACCGCGGGTCGGCGCGATGACGGCCCTGCTCACCACCGGCCTCGAGGACCTCGACGCCTACTACGGCACCTACCTGCCGGCCCTCGTCGCCGCCGCGACGGTGCCGCTGCTGGTCGGCCTCCGCATCCTCGCGGCCGATCCCCTCAGCGCGGGCGTGCTCGTGCTGACCCTGCCGCTCGTCCCGCTGTTCCTGGCCCTCATCGGCATGCACACCCGGGACCGGGTGGCCGCCGCCACGGACGCGCTCGCGCGGCTCTCGGACCACCTGGTCGAGCTCGCGCGCGGCCTGCCGGTCCTCGTCGGCCTCGGCCGGTTCGAGGCCCAGACGGCGGCGCTCCGCCGCATCTCCGACGAGCACCGCACGCGCAGCCTCGAGGTGCTGCGCACGGCCTTCCTCTCCTCGCTGGCGCTCGAGCTGATCTCGACGATCTCGGTCGCGCTCGTGGCCGTGCTCGTGGGGCTCCGGCTGCTCGCAGGGGACCTCCCCCTCGACGCCGGGCTCGTCGCCCTGGTGCTCGCCCCGGAATGCTTCGGGCCGATCCGCGACGTCGGCGCCGCCTTCCACGCGTCGCGGGCGGGGGAGGAGGTCGAGCTGCGGATCCGGCGGCTGCTCCAGATCCCTGCCCGGTCCCGGTTCGCAGTCGCACGCGACCTGATCGTGTCGCGCCTGACCGTCCGGCACGCGGGCCGGACCGAGCCCGTCGTGCGGGACCTCACCTTCTCCGCGACGCCCGGCTCGATCGTCCTGCTCGCCGGCCCGAGCGGCGCTGGCAAGTCGACGGTGCTCGATGTGCTCGCCGGCCGGGGCGCCGCGGTCGACGCCGACGCGCGGGTGGCCGGTTCCGTCCGCATCCCGGAATCGGTGGCCTACGTCCCGCAGCACGTGAGAACCGTCGGATCCGACGTCCTCGCCGAGCTCCGCGCGTACGGCTCCGCCGATCCCCTGCCCGTCCTCGCCCGGCTCGGCATCGCCGGACTGGCGGAAGCGGATCCGGCCGACTGCAGCCTCGGCGAGCTGCGGAGGATCGCCGTCGCCCGCGCGTCCGTCCGTGTGGCCGACGGCGCACGTCTCGTCCTCCTCGACGAGCCGACCGCCTCCCTCGACGGCCCCGCGGCGCAGGCCGTCCGCCGCGAGATCCGCCGCATGGCCCGCACCGCCGTGGTCGTGCTCGTCTCCCACGACCCCGCGACGATGGCCCTCGCCGACCGCGTCGTCGCGCTCGGCGGCTCCGTGGCGCCGTCCGCCGACGTCACCGCAGCTGGCATCCGGCCGTCCGCCGTCCGGAGCAGGGGCGCCGAGCCGTTGGGAAGCGCTGCCGGCGAGCTGCGCGCCGTGCTGCGTCCGGCGGCCGGCTCGTTCGCCGGCGGTGCGGCGCTCGGCCTGCTCGCGGTCGCCGCGTCCGTCGCGCTGCTCGGCGTCTCGGGCTGGTTGATCGTGCGCGCCGCCGAGCACCCGCCGGTGCTCACGCTGATGGTCGCCATGGTCGGCGTGCGGGCCTTCGGCATCGGCCGCGCCGCGCTGCGCTACGCCGAGCGTCTCGTGACGCACTCCGCCGTCTTCCGGGCGGTCACCGCGCTCAGGATCCGGCTCTGGACCGGCATCGCGCGCCGTGGGCCGGTCTCCCGGGCGCTGCTGCGGCCCGGCGCCGCGCTGGACCGGCTGATCGGCGACGCCGACCGGGTGCGGGACCTCGTGCCGCGCACCCTCGCGCCGCTCGCCACGGCCGTCCTGGCGGCCGCAGGGGGAACGGTGGCGCTGCTCCTGCTCGCCGAGCCCGCCGGTGTCGTCCTCGGCGCCACGTGCTGCCTGGCGCTGCTCGCCGCGGCCCTCGGCACGCTGCTCTCGGCCCGCGCGGCCCGATCCGCCGACGCGCTGCGCTCCGTCGCCGCCCGGCGGACGGCCGACCTGCTCGCCGCCGCCGACGACCTCGTGGGCAACCAGGTGGACGGTCCGCTGCGGGACGCGGTCGCTCGCACCGCACGGGCCGCGGACGCCGCCGCCGTCCGGAGCGCGCGCCTCGCGGGCATCGGGCCCGCGGCGGCCGTGCTCGCGACCGGGCTCGCGGCCGTCGGAGCACTCGTCGTGGCCGCCCCCGCCGCCGCCTCGGGGGGATGGCCCGTCCCGGTGCTCGCCGTGCTCGCCCTCGTGCCGCTCGCGCTCGCCGAGCCGCTCATGGACGGGGCGGCGGGTGCCGCCCGCCTGCCGCAGCTGGCGGCCGTCCTGCGCCGCGTGGCCGGCGTCACGGCGGATGCCGCTGCCGAGCCGGAGGCCGCCGGCCACGCCGAGAGGATCGACCGCCTGACCCTCGAGGGGATCGCCGCCCGCCACCCGGGGTCCGAGCTCCCCGTCTTCACGGGCCTGACGGCCCGGGTCGACCGCGGCCGGGTCCTCGTCGTGACGGGACCGTCCGGCTCCGGCAAGTCCACCCTCCTCGCCGTGCTCCTGCGCTATCTGGCCCCGTCCGGCGGCCGTGTCCTGCTGAACGGCCTGGACGCCGCCACCCTCCCGCCGGCCGCCGTGCGCCGCCGGATCGCGTGGTGCCCCCAGGAGGCCCACCTGTTCGACTCCACGCTTCGCGGCAACCTGCGGCTCGCGCGCAGCGGGGAGGACGCTCCCGGGGATGAGGAGATGCGGGACGCACTCCGGCGCGTGGGCCTCGGCGGCCTGCTCGCGGGGCTCCCCGCGGGCCTCGACACCCCGATCGGGCCCGGAGGCGCCTTCCTGTCGGGGGGCCAGCGGCAGCGGGTGGCCGTCGCGCGGACCCTGCTCGCGCGGGCGGACGTCGTGCTGCTCGACGAGCCGACGGCGCACCTGGACAGGGAGGCGGCCGACGCGTTGATGGACGACCTCCGGTCGGCCCTCGACGACCGGATCGTCGTCGTCGTCACGCATGACGAGGCGCTCCATCGGTACGACGACGTGGTGCTCGACCTCGACGCGGAGCGCAGGCTCGTCGCCGCGTGACGAGCGCGACGTGCGGTGCGCCTTGACGCTGAAGATCCCCGACGGTACCGTTTGCTCAAACGATTGATCCCTGTGGGGGTGCCGTCGGAGGCCGGTCCACCGGTCCTTCGTCCAGAGAAGGGAACCACGGCATGGTCGCCGCTCCTAGCCCAGCGCCGTTGGACGGCATCCTCGTCCTGGACTTCAGCCAGTTCCTCGCCGGCCCCGTCGCCGCCATGCGCCTCGCGGACCTCGGTGCGAGGGTGATCAAGATCGAGCGCCCGGGCATCGGGGACATCGGCAGGACTCTCGCGTTCGCCGGTCGGAGCGCCGACGGCGACACGCTCTCGTTCCACGCGATGAATCGCGGGAAGGAGAGTGTCGCCGCCGATCTGAAGGACCCGCAGGACCTCGCGTGGGTGAAGCAGCTCGTCCGCGAAGCGGACGTCCTCATCCAGAACTTCCGACCCGGCGTCATGGAGCGCATCGGACTCGACTACGAGTCGGTCAAGGAGCTGAACCCCGCGATCGTGTATGCGAGCGCGACGGGCTACGGCGACACGGGGCCCTGGAAGGATCGCCCGGGCCAGGACCTGCTGGCGCAGTCGGTGTCCGGGATGCCGTGGCTCAGCGGCTCCGCGACGGACGGACCGGTGCCCGTGGGGCTCTCCATCGCCGACCACCTGACCAGCTGCCACATCGCCGAGGGCGTCACCGCGCTGCTCGTGCGCCGGTTCCGCACCGGGCAGGGCGGCCTCGTGCAGACCAGCCTCCTCGAGGCGATGCTCGACCTGCAGTTCGAGCTGCTCACCACCCACCTCAACGATCGCACCGTGACCGTCGCGCGGAAGGGTGAGCACTCCGCCCACGCATTCCTCTCGGCGCCGTACGGCACCTACCCCACGAGGGACGGCTACCTCGCGCTCGCGATGAACCCGGTGTCGAAGATCGGCGCCCTCCTCGGCATCCCGGAGCTCGAGGCGATGCAGGACGAGGCGCAGTGGTGGACCGATCAGGAGGCGATCTCCGACCTGCTGGCCGCACACTTCGCCACGAGGACGACGGAGGAATGGCTCGAGGTGCTGGACGCGGCGGACGTCTGGTGCGCCCCGGTGCTCACGCTCGAGCAGCTCGTCGAGCACGAGGGCTTCGCGGCGATCGCCATGACGCAGCAGATCACGCGGGAGCCCGCGGAGCCGGGCGTTCCGCCGGTCACCCTCACGACGACGAGGAGCCCCCTGCGCATCGACGGGCGGCCGGTGACCAGCTCACGCCCGTCGCCCCGCCTGGGGGAGCACAACGACGCCGTGCGCCGCGAGTTCGCGGCGGATCCGGCGGAGCGTCGATGACCACCGTGCTGTCCGGCATCACCTGGGAGCACGCTCGGGGCCTCGGCAGCGTCGCGGCCGCCGCCGCCGCGTACTCGACCGTCCACCCCGGGGTCGAGATCCGCTGGGACTCCCGGTCGCTCCAGGCCTTCGCGGACCACCCCGTCGAGGATCTCGTCGAGCGGTACGACCTCCTCGTGATCGATCATCCGCACATCCCGCTCGCTGCCGAGCGGGGGCTGTTCGCCGCCCTGGACGGGACGGGTCACGACGACGAGCTGGCGGTGCTCGCGCGCCAGTCGGTCGGCCTCTCGCACGCCAGCTACACCCACGACGGCCACCAGTACGGGCTCGCGACGGACGCCGCGGCGCAGGTCGCCGCATACCGCCCCGACCTGATCGCCGATCCGCCGCGGGACTGGGACGGAGTGCTCGAGCTCGCCAGGGATGGCCGGGTCCTGTGGCCGGCGAAGCCCATCGACGCGTTCTCGAGCCTGATCACGCTCGCGGCCGGCCGGGGGGCGCCACCCATGCGGGGCAGCGGCTTCCTCGATCCGGCGGCCGGGTTCGCCGTGTTCGATCTGCTCCATGAGCTCGCCGCCCACGTTCCGGCGGACAACCTTCGGATGAATCCGATCCAGGTCGCCGACGCCCTCTGCGCGGGCGACCGCTGGGTCTACTGCCCGCTCCTGTTCGGCTATTCGAACTACTCCCGCGCGGGCTTCCGGGAGAATCGACTCCGCTACATCGACATCCCGGCGGGTCCTGACGGCGTCGCGGGCTCGCTGCTCGGCGGTGCGGGGATCGCCGTGTCCGCGTCCTCGGCCCATCGCGAGGAGGCCGTCGCCCACGCGTTCTGGCTGGCTTCGGCCGAGGTCCAGGCCGGCCCCTACTTCGACGGGGGCGGGCAGCCGGGCAACGCCGTCGCCTGGGAGGACGATCGGCTCAACCGGGAGACCCTGGACTTCTTCCGGGGAACGCGCGCGACCCTGGAGACCGCCTACCTGCGGCCCCGGCACCCTCGCTACATCGAGGTGCAGGACAGGCTGTCTCCGCTCGTCACGAAGGCGCTCGCCGGCGAGATCACGGACCGAGAGGCGTTGCATCGGATGAATGAGGTGACTGTGGAGCTGATGGACACGGGCCGTGATCACGGCTGACCGGTGGTTCGAGGACTACGAGGTCGGAGAACGCCGCACGACGGTGGGACGCACGATCACGGAGGCCGACATCGTGATCCACGCCGGCCAGACCGGTGACTTCTTCCCGCACCACATGGACGCGGAATGGGCCGCCACGCAGCCGATGGGCGCGCGCATCGCGCACGGCACCCTGGTGCTGTCGATCGCCGTCGGGATGACCGCGGGCGACATCAATCCCCAGTCGATGAGCTACGGCTACGACCGCATCCGGTTCGTGAAGCCGGTCCTCATCGGTGACACCGTCACGGTGTCCGCGGAGATCGTCGGGAAGCGCGACCACGTGAAGCGGCCGGACGAGCTCGGCTACGTCGACGAGCTGGTGACCGTGCTCAACCAGCGTGGCGAGACGGTGCTCGTGCTCACTCATCTGTACCTGGTCAACAAGCGGAGCTGACCCATGTGCCGAGCGCCCCGATGATGCGGGCCCGTCGATGGTGACCCTGAGCGACGTCGCCGCACGCGCGGGGGTGTCCGTGTCCGCCGTGTCCCGGGTGCTCAGCAACGCCCCCAGCTCCCGGGTGAGCGATGTCACGCGGGCGAGGATCCAGGAGGCCGCCCGCGAGCTGGACTACCGGCCGAACTTCGCGGCCCGGGCGCTCAAGCTCGCCCGGACGAACGTCGTCGCCCTGGTGGTCCCGGACCTGACGAACGCCATCTTCTCGGAGCTCATGCGGGGCATCGAGGAGGCCGCGCACGAGATCGACCACATGGTGCTGCTCGCCCGCGCGGAGAGCGTCCGCCCGACGTCGGACACGATCGCGCGGCTCGTGGGGGAGGGGCGGGTGGACGGGGTGCTCATGCAGGTGAGCGACTCGACCCCCGATCGCGACCTGGTGTCGATCCTCGACGGGGAGGTGCCTGCCGTCCTCATCAACTCGCGGAGGGCGGGTGACGTCGGATCGGTCATCCTGCCCGACGAGGACGGGGCGAAGGTCGCCGTCGAGCACCTCGCCGCGCTCGGACATCGATCGATCGGCCTGATCAACGGAGTGCCGACCAGCGACACCGCGGAGCGGCGGGGAGCAGGATTCAGCGCTGCCATGGCGGCGGCCGGGCTCGAGGTCGACCCCCGGCACGTGACCCGTCTCGGCTACAGCCCGCGCCAGGGGCGGGAGGCGATGCGGGCACTCGCGGCGCTGCCGGTCAGGCCGACGGCCGTGGCGGTGGCCAACGTGAACGCCGCGCTCGGTGCCCTCGTCGAGGCCAGGACACTAGGTATCCAGGTCCCCGACGAGATGTCGATCGTCGCCATCCACGACGCCTGGACGGCCGAGAACGCCTGGCCCCCGCTGACGACCGTGCGGATGCCGCTCTATCAGCTCGGCAGGGCGTCCATGGCGGCCATCGTCGAACGAATCGCATCCGGCCGGAACGAGGACCGGGTCGTCACCGAACCCCGCCCCCACCTGGTTCTGCGCGCCTCCTCCGCGTCCCCCGGCGCCTCGGAGGTGCCCGCCGCGCCCTGACGCCGGTGTCGCGTTCGCCCGATACATCTGATGAATGCTACGGTGATGCCGGCGAGAGGCGGGGGCGATGAGGACTCGGGCGCTGCGGAACGGTGTGGTGCTGACGGAGCTGGGGCTCGGCACCGCCCAGTTCGGCAATCTGTACCGGGAGACGACGGACGAGGAGGCGGCGGGAGCCGCCCAGGCCGCGTGGGACGCGGGCATCCGCTACTTCGACACCGCCCCCCACTACGGCCTCGGGCTGTCCGAACGCCGCCTCGGCTCGTTCCTCGCGACAAAGCCGAGGGACGCGTACGTCGTGTCGTCCAAGGTGGGTCGCTTGCTCGTTCCCAGCCCGGAGACGGCGCTCGAGCAGGACGGCGAGGGCTTCGCCGTCCCGGCCACCACGCGCCGTGCGTGGGACTTCTCGCGAGAGGGCATCCTGCGATCGGTCGATGCGACTCTCGAGCGGATGGGTCTCGATCACATCGACATCGCGTACCTCCACGACCCGGACGACCACCTGCCGCAGGCGTTCGGCGAGGGCATCGAGGCCCTCATCGAGCTGCGCTCGCAGGGGGTCGTGAGGGCGGTCGGGGCCGGCATGAACCAGTCGGCGGCGCTCGCCGAGCTGATCCGGCGGGCCGACGTGGACGTCGTGATGGTGGCCGGCCGGCTCAGCCTCCTCGACCAGGAGGCCGCGCGGATCCTGCTCCCACTCGCGGCCGAGCGCCAGGTGGGGGTCGTCGCGGCCGGCGTCTACAACTCCGGCCTGCTCTCCTCGCCGCGCCCGGCTCCGGACGGCAAGTACGACTACCAGGACGCCCCGGCCCATCTCGTCGACCGCGCGCGTGCGATCGCGGAGGTGTCCGAGCGACACGGCGTCACGCTTCCCGAGGCGGCGATCGCGTTTCCGCTCCTCGATCCGGTCGTCGTCTCCGTGGTGGTCGGCGCGCGGACGCCGGCCCAGGTCGAGGGCAACGTCGCTCGCTATTCGGCGTCGGTCCCCGACGCCCTCTGGCAGGACCTCCGTTCCGCAGCGCTCCTGCCCTCCGCCGCCCTCCCCTTCTCGAGACAGGATCTGACATGACGACCATCACGGCCGTGAGGACGCACGACGTCCGGTTCCCCACCTCCCTGACCGCGGACGGCTCGGACGCCATGAACAAGGACGGGGACTACTCCGCCGCGTACGTCGTGATCACCACGAGCGATCCCGAGCTGAGCGGCTACGGCTTCACCTTCACGATCGGCCGCGGCAACGACCTGTGCGCGGAGGCGGCCCGGCAGCGCGGCCTTCCCCTCGTCGGCCGTTCCGTCGAGGAGGCGATCGCCGACCTGGGCGGCCTCTACCGGGAGCTGAACGGCGACTCCCAGATGCGCTGGCTCGGCCCGGACAAGGGGGTCGAGCACCTGGGCCTCGCCGCGGTCATGAACGCGATGTGGGACCTCGCCGCCCGTTCCGCCGGCAAGCCGCTCTGGCGGCTACTGGTGGACATGTCCCCGCAGGAGCTGGTGGACGCGGCCGACCTCAGCTACCTGTCCGACGCGATCACCCGGAGCGAGGCCATCGCCATGCTCGACGAGCTGATGCCCACCCGGGGGCCCGGATCGCGGAGCTCGAGGAGAGCGGCTACCCCTGCTACACGACGAGCGCCGGCTGGCTCGGCTACAGCGACGCGAAGCTCCGCCGCCTCCTCCAGGAGGCGGTCGACCAGGGCTACCGGCACGTGAAGCTGAAGGTCGGCGCGAACCGTGAGGACGACATCCGCCGCCTCGGCATCGCGAGGGAGGTGCTGGGCTGGGAGGCGAAGCTGATGATCGACGCGAACCAGGTCTGGGACGTCCCGGAGGCCATCGACTGGATCGGCGACCTGGCCCGGTTCAAGCCCCACTGGGTCGAGGAGCCGACCAGCCCGGACGACGTGCTCGGCCACGCGAGGATCCGCGCGGCGATCGCTCCGCTGGGGGTCGCCACCGGCGAGCACGGGATGAACCGGGTGCTCTTCAAGCAGATGTTCCAGGCGGAGGCCATCGACTTCTGCCAGCTCGACGCCGCCCGGCTCGCCAGCGTCAACGAGATCCTGGCCGTGTACCTGATGGCGAAGAAGTTCGGCGTCCCGGTCTGCCCGCATGCCGGGGGAGTGGGCCTGTGCGAGCTCGTCCAGCACCTGTCGATCTTCGATTACGTCGCCGTGTCGGGTTCTCTGGACAACCGCGTCACCGAGTTCGTGGACCATCTGCACGAGCACTTCGTGGCGCCCTGCGTGGTCGCCAACGGCGCCTATCGGCTGCCGACCGAACCGGGTTACAGCGCGGAGATGTTCGAGGCATCGATCGACGAGTTCGCGTTCCCCGGCGGCGGCTACTGGTTGAGGGCGCTTCCCGCCTGATCGTGGATGTAGTCCTCCATCACGAGCAGATGATGCGACATCAGCAGCCGCGCCCGATCCGGGTTGTGCTCCCGGATGGCTCCGAGGATGCGGGTGTGGTCGCCGTGCGACGCGCGGACCTGACCGTTGTTGTTGAGGCCCACCCAGAGCCGGGCCCGCTGCGTGCGGTTCGCGAACGCGTCGACGAGGGCGCAGAGCGGCGGGTTGTCGGCCGCCGCCGCGACCACGTGGTGGAACGCGATGTCCGCCTCCATGATCGCCGCGTGGTCCAGCTCGCCGCCGCCCAGCACGAGTGGCTCGACGTCGGCGAGCACCTTCTCCGCCTGCGCGAGCTGCTCGCCGGTGATGTGCAGGGCGGCCCTCGCGGCCGCCTCGGACTCGAGGATGCGACGGACGGTGTGCAGGTCCTGACGATGCTCGGGAGCCTGGAGGTCGACCATGAAGCCCATCGGCGCCAGCAGGAGGCTCGAGTCCAGAGACGTCACGTACGTCCCGTCGCCCTGGCGCGTCTCGAGGACGCCCATGATGCAGAGGGCGCGGACCCCCTCGCGCAGGGAGCCGCGGGAGACACCCAGCGACGTGGCGAGGTCCTTCTCCACGGGGAGGCGGGAGCCCGGGCCGATCGCGCCGGAGGTCAGCATGGCCTTGATGCCCCGCACGACCACGTCGGTCTGGGACAAGCCGTTGGACTCGGCTGCGGGGACGGCCGTCGTCGACCCTGAAGACATGGCCGCAGTCTAGGCCGCCGGCTTCTCCTCGGGAGGCGTGTCGGCACGATTCATGCGATGACAGCGTGCCTCCATGGTCCGGAACGTCGCCGGAGGGGCTATGGTGGGACCGAATCATCGGATGACCTCGAGGGTGAGGACGCATGACCGAGCGGGAACCGCGGGTGGACACGTCGCTCACGGTCGCGGCTCTCCGGACCGTGCTCCTGTCGGCCCGCTACCCGGCCGGCGAGGAGCTGCGCTGGGTCGGAGGCGTCATCCGCTCCTGGGATGCGGCGCTCGTGGAGGTCACCCTCAGCGACGGCACCACTGGACTCGGTGAGGCGGGGGCGGGGATCATGGCCGCGACCGCGGTCCCGGGCATCGTCGCCTCGTTCGAGCCCTACGTGCTGGGGGCGGAGTTCGGTTCTCCGCTCGACGTGGGCGATCACCTCCGCGCGTACACCGCCTTCTGGGCCCGGGGCGGCATCCTGAACGGCGTCGCCGGAGCCATCGAGACCGCCTGCCTCGACGCGGTGGGCAAGCGCTGCGGCGTACCGGCATACGAGATCCTCGGCGGCGCTCGTCACGACAGCATCGAGGCCTACGCGAGCGGCGGCCTGGGGACGACCTTCGACGAGGTCGAGGCGTGGGCGGCCTCGCAGCTGGACGGCGGCTTCGGGACGGTCAAGTTCCGAGCCATGAAGGACCCCGATACGACCGTCCGCCTTCTCGACCACGTCACGGACCGGCTCCCCGGAGGGGCGCGGTTCGTGCTGGACGCCGTGCAGGGGTGCGCGTCGTCGCCGTGGGCGCTCGACGACGCGATCCGGGTCGGTGAGGAGGCGGCCGCGCGCCGTGCCCGCTGGTACGAGGAACCCTGCTTCGCCGACGACATCGGAGGCTATGCGCAGGTCCGGGCGGCCCTCGACGTTCCCGTCTCCGGAGTGGAGTCGAACGCGACCGTCCGCGAGTTCCGGGAGCTCGTCTCCGCCGGGGGAGTCGACGTGGCGCAACCCGACGTCAGCTTCGTCGGCGGCCCGAAGGCGTTCTCACGCGTGGTGCGTCTCGCCGCGGACGCCGGCGTCGCCTGCGTCCCGCACGTGTGGGGCAGCGGGGTCACGTTCTCCGCGAACCTGCACACCGTGCTCGCCGAGGAGCACGTCCAGCTCTTCGAGTACTGCACCCTTCCGAACCCTCTGAGGGACGCCCTGCTCGTGCAGCCGATCCGGTTCGAGGCCGGCCGTGTGGAGGCGCCTTCCGCGCCGGGACTCGGTGTCGCCCTCACCCCCGAGGTGGAGAGCCGTTTCGCCTTCGTCGCAGGAGGCGGACATGTCATCAGCTGACCGACCGTCCTTCACGCCGCTGCCCGGCGACGAGCTGCTCACCTCCGCGGTGCTGAGCGACTCGCTCGACGCCTCCGGCCTGAGGAGCCAGGTCCTCGTCCGGCGGCTTGCTCCCGTCGTCCCCGGCTCCCGTGCCTTCGGGCGCGCCTGGACCGTCGTGTTCGAGCCCACGCAGGAGGACGTCCCCGAGGACCCGTACGGGCCGGCGATCGATTACATCTCCGCCATCCGAGCCGGGGAGATCGCGGTGATCGCCACCGGCGAGAGCAACGAGTCCGGGTTCTGGGGCGAGCTGTTCAGCGCGGCGGCGCTCGGCGCCGGAGCCGCCGGGGTGGTCACCGACGGGAACCTCCGGGACACACCGAAGATCGCCGCGCTCGGCTTCCCGGCGTTCTCCCTGTCGCGGCGCCCGATCGACTACCGAGCCCGGATGCGCATCGCGGCCACCGGCGAGCCCGTGACCCTGTCGGGAGTCTCCGTCTCGACGGGAGACCTCCTTCTCGCCGACGACGACGGGGTCGTCGTCGTTCCACGGCTGCATGAGGACGAGGTCCTGATGCGCGCCCGGCGCCGCGTCGCCGCCGAGACGACCGTCCTGGCCGAGCTGCTCGCGGGGGAGACCCTCCGGGCGGTCTGGGACCGACACGGCGTCCTCTAGTCCGTACCGATCTCGAGGAGCACCATGACCAGGACCGTCATCGACGCGCATCAGCACGTCTGGAACCTCGAGCGCGCGAGCTACCCCTGGCTGGACTCCGAGCTGTCGCCCATCGACCGCACGATCGAGTTCGCCGAGCTGGTGCCCTCTCTTCGCCGAGCCGGGGTCGACGGCACCGTCCTCGTGCAGTCCGCGGACAACCCCGAGGACACCGCGCTCATGCTGGACGTCGCGGCGGCGAACCCCGAGGTGGTCGCCGTGGTGGGATACCTGCCTCTCGACCGACCGGCGGAGGTCGCGGCACAGGTCGAGAGGTTCCGCAGCGACCCGCTCATCGTCGGCGTGCGGAACCTCATCCACAACATCCCGGACCCCGAGTGGCTGCTCCGCGCCGACGTGGACGAGAGCCTCGGCCTGCTGGAGGCCGCCGGCCTCACGTTCGACCTCGTCTCGGTGCTCCCCGCGCACCTGGCGCTGGTCCCGCGTCTGGTCGAGCGCCATCCCGAGCTGCGCATCGTGATCGACCATCTCTCGAAGCCACCGATCGGCCTGAACGACCGGGAACCGTGGTGGACGTTGATCGGGCGGGCGGCGGAGGCGCGCACCGTCTTCGCCAAGGTGAGCGGGCTCTACTCCGCCACCTCAGATTCCGGCGCATGGACCCCCGACCTCATCCGCCCCTATCTGGAGCGGGCCCTGGACGTCTTCGGTCCATCCCGGCTCATGTACGGAGGGGACTGGCCGATCTCCGTGCTCTCCGGAGGGTACGACCGCGTCTGGGATGGGCTGAACGTCCTCTTCGCGGAGCTCGACACCGCCGACCGGGAGCGGCTACTCGGGGGCACGGCGATCGAGTTCTACGGCATCGACCCCGGACGCCTGGAAGCGGTGGGGCGCGGATGACCCATCGTCCGACCTATGGTCTCCGTCCCTCTCGGGTAGTGGGCGCCGGCCGAAAGACCGCCTCGATTGATCCGATGTATCAGGCGGCGGGAACGTTCGCGCCATCCCGACCGGCGCCTCTGATCAATCGATTGACCGCCCCTTGTTTTCGGGCTAGCGTGTGCTCGTCCCGACCAGTCGTTCGCCGGCCACACACAGCTCTTGGCCGGGTCCGCCCGCGCCACGAGGTCACCAAGAAGGAGTGTCGATGAAGACAAGAAGGTTCATATCGGTGACAGCCGCCGCAGCGTCGGCGCTCGTCGCCGCCCTGGCGCTGTCCTCCTGTTCGAGCGGGGGGTCAGGCGGAGGGAGCAGCAGCAGCGGCAATCAGACGGACACGGGCGGCAAGATCACCGTGTGGGTGGACGCTCCACGCGTGCCCGCCGCCGACGCCTTCAAGAACGCGCACCCGGAGATCCCGATCAACATCGTGCAGATCGACAGCACGGTGGGCGCCACCACCACCCAGCAGCACTTCGCGCAGTTCGATGCCGCGAAGAAGGGGTGGCCGGACGCGATCTTCTTCCCGTCCAACGACGACGTCGCCTGGGCCTCGAAGACGGGCTACACGGCGGACATGAGCAAGCTCACCCCCGACCTTGTGGCCGGCTACACCAAGACCGCTCTGGCCTCCTGCTTCATCGACGGCACCTACCGGTGCCTGCGCAACGACGCAGCCCCGGACGTGTTCTGGTACAACGCCTCCCTCTTCAAGAAGTGGGGCTACACGGTCCCGAAGACGTGGGCGGACTACCAGTCGCTCGCCGTGAAGATCGCCAAGGACCACCCGGGTTACATCAGCGGCTTCACCGGCGACGCGTACGCGCCGAACCGGTACCTCTGGGCGTCCGACTGCCCGACGAACGTGGCCGTGAACCCGACCACCGTCCGCATCAACTTCTCCGACCCGAAGTGCACCAGGGCCCGGGACATGCTGACGACCCTGACCGCCGCGAAGGCGCTGTCGACCGACGGCATCTTCGACGCGGACGCCGCGAAGGCCGGTCAGAAGCTGGCCATGAGCCCCGGCGCGGTCTGGTGGGGCGACTACCTCTTCCAGCAGACCTGGAAGCTGCCGAAGGGCACCATGCAGGCCGCCGGGGGTCTCACCTGGCCGGGCGACTCGAAGCCGCAGATGGGTGACGAGGGCGGCGGACTCTGG